>JACZXN010000047.1 GCA_022571575.1 Chloroflexota bacterium
GGTTGGGCTTCAGCATCCGCGGCCAGTAGACATGCCTGAAAACGAGCCTCAGAGCCAGCCCGATCCTCTCTTGGAAGCCACGATAGAGACCCGGCGCATCTACGAAGGGAAAATCATCAACGTGCGCGTGGACACCGTGCGCCTGCCCAGCGGCCGCAGCGCCACCAGGGAGATCGTCGAGCACTCCCAGGCCGTATGCATCGTGCCCGTGGATGAAGACGGCAACGTGCTCCTGGTGCGCCAGTACCGGAAGCCGGCGGAGGAGGCCCTCCTGGAGGTGCCCGCCGGAGGGGTGGAGGAGGGCGAGGTGTCCGAGGATGCCGTGCTGCGGGAGCTTCAGGAAGAGATCGGATATACCGCCGGCAAGCTTCAGCACCTATCCAGCTTCTGGGTCGCCCCCGGTTGGGCCACCGAGTTCATGCATGCCTACCTGGCCACCGACCTGAAACCCTCCCGGCTGGAGGCCGACGAAGACGAGAACATCGAGGTGGTCCGCCTGCCCTTCGAGGAGGCGGTGGCCATGTTCAAGACGGGGGAGATCAGAGACGGCAAGACCATCGCTTCGATGCTTCTGGCCCAGCCCCTATTGCCCAAGAGCCCGGCGCCAAAGAAATAGAATGGCCGTTGCCCCGCTCACCGGCGCCCCGCACAGGTGAAGCTAGAAAGGGGGGCGTCTTATTTGTTATATTACGATGCGTCCTACGGGCGTGGAAGTAGATGTGGAACGAACCGGAGGCCTGCTCTATGGTTAAAGTGAATCTGGAGGAAATAGAGACGCATGCTCGAGCATGATGTCCTGGTAATCGGCGCGGGCCTGGCGGGAATGCGGGCGGCCATCGCGGCCCGGGCCGGCGGCGCCACAACGGCAATCATCAGCAAAGTACATCCGGTGCGCAGCCACTCCAACGCGGCCCAGGGCGGCATCAACGCAGCCCTCACCGACCGGGGCGACGATTGGGAGGAACACGCCTACGACACCGTGAAGGGCAGCGACTACCTGGGCGACCAGGACGCCATCGAGATCATGTGCAAGGCGGCGGGCCAGGCCCTCATCGACATGGAGCACTTCGGGGTCACCTTCAACCGTGACGACGAAGGACGCCTGGGTACCCGGGCCTTCGGCGGACAACGCCGCGCCCGGACCTTCTTCGTCGGCGACTTCACCGGACAGGCCATGCTCCACGTCATGTTTGAGCAGCTGATCAAATCCGGCGTGCGGCGCTACGAAGAGTGGTTCGTCACTTCGCTGATCATCGAAGACAGCCAGGTCTGCGGCGTCATGGCCCTGGAGATACGCACCGGCCAGGTCTACGCCATCCGGGCCAAGACGGTCATCTTCTGCACCGGCGGTTTCGGCCGGGTCTTTGAGCCCAGCACCAACGCCCTCATCTGCACCGGCGACGGCATCGCCCTGGCCTACAACGCCGGGGCCGAGCTCATGGACATGGAGATGGTCCAGTACCACCCCACCACCTTGGCCGGGAGCGGGGTGCTGATCTCCGAGGCGGCCAGGGGCGAGGGCGCCTACCTGCTGGATAAAGACGGCAACCGCTTCATGGAGAAATACGCTCCCAACATGATGGAGTTGGCCTCCCGCGACGTTGTCTCGCGGGCCGAACAGACGGAGATCAACGCCGGCAACGGCGTCAATGGCTGTGTCTACCTGGACTGCCGCCACCTGGGCGAGGCCATGATCATGGAGAAGCTCAGCCAGATCCGCGAGATCGGCATCGACCTGGCCGGCGTGGACATGATCAAAGAGCTGATCCCCATCCGCCCCGGCATGCACTACGCCATGGGCGGCATCCGCACCAACATCGACGGCCAGACCAACCTGCCCGGTGTGTACGCGGCCGGCGAGTGCGCCTGCGTCAGCGTCCACGGCGGCAACCGGTTGGGGGCCAACTCCCTGCTGGACACCATCGTTTTCGGAGAGCGCTCGGGCATCCATGCCGCGGAGGCTTCCCGCAGTGTCGATTACGTCGAGTTCAACGTCACCCAATCCGTGCGCAACGAGGAGAAGCGGATCCAGGGGTTCTTGGACCGGCCCCAGAACGGCGACCGCATCGCCGCCGTCCGGCTGGGCATGGGCGACACCATGAACCGGAACCTGGCGGTCTACCGGAACGAAGAGGGCATGCAAGAAACCATGGGCGACCTGAAGGAGTTGGAGAAGCGGTTCAAGACGGTGCCGGTGGACAACAAGGGCAAGGTGTTCAACACCGACCTGATCTTTGGCCTGGAGTTGGGCTTCATGCTCGACTGCGCCACCCCCATCGCCATGAGCGCCCTGGACCGCAAGGACAGCCGGGGAGCCCAGTCCCGCACCGATTATCCCGACCGGGACGACGAGAATTGGATGAAACACCTGGTGATCAAGAAGGGAGAGGTGGGCCCGGAACTGACCTACGCTCCCGTCAGCATCACCAAGTGGACTCCGGAAGAGAGGAAATACTAGCCGATGGACGTCACGCTAAGGGTACAACGGTTCGACCCGGAAGCCGCCGATCCCAAGCCATTTTGGGAGGACTTCCAAGTCGACATTGAGGATAGCGGCACGGTGCTGGACGCGCTGATCAAGGTCCGGGAGGACAAAGACGGGACCTTCAGCCTGCGCTGTTCCTGCCGCAGCTCCATCTGCGGCTCCTGCGCCATGCGCATCAACGGACACGCCGGACTGGCCTGCAAGACCCAGGCCAGCACCGCGATGCAGGAGGGCGTCATCACCGTCGAGCCGGTGGGCAACATGCCGGTGGTGAAAGACCTGGTGGTGGATTTCGACGGCTTCTGGGACAAGATCATGGAGATCGAGCCCTATCTGAAGCCCGAAGGCCCCGAGCCCGAGGCGGAGTACATCGCCTCCAACGAGTCCATGCTGCACCTGTCCGACGTCACCGCCTGCATCATGTGCGGCGCCTGCGTTTCCGACTGCACGGTCATGGAGGTGGACCCGTCCTTCCTGGGACCGGCCGCCCTGGCCAAGGCCTACCGCTTCACCGCCGACCCCCGGGACGGCGACGAGAACGGCGTTTCCAAGGACCGGCTGATAGAGTTGAACAAACCCTCGGGCATGTGGGACTGCACCCGCTGCATGGAGTGCGTGCAGGTCTGCCCCAAGGGCGTGGCGCCCATGGACCGCATCATGGCCCTGCGGGACCAGGCGATGGAAGCCGGTTTGCACAACACCAACGGCGCCCGCCACACGGAGGCTTTCAGCGACTCTCTCGAGCACAGCGGCTGGCTGGACGAGCTCCGGCTGGTGCCCAAATCAGTGGGCATAACCAACGTGGCGGCCCTGGTCGGCTACGCGCCCATCGCCATCCAGGCGCTGACGCACGGCAAGATGCCGCCCATCATCCATAAAAAGATCGAGAAAGCCAAGAACGTTCAAAAGATATTCGAAAAAGTGGAAGGGCCAAAAAAGCTTTAAAAAGAAGCTTTGAGCGGTTGCTATCTCCACCATCCAAAGATCAACCCCATCCAGTGAATTACGGAGGCCGGCGTTGAAGTACGCCTTTTTCCCAGGTTGCGTGTCCCGAGGCGGTTGTCCGGAGTTGTATCCGGCGACCAAACTGATCTGCGAGAAGCTGGACATCGAGCTTCAGGAGATGCCCGCCGCGTCCTGCACCGGCGCCGGCGTCCTTCAGGAGAAGAACGAACTGCTGGGCGACACCCTGAACGCCCGAACCTTCGCCATGGCCGAGGCGCTGGATTTGCCCATACTGACCATCTGCAGCACCTGCCAGGGGGTCATGAGCCAGGCCAACCACCGGCTGAAGAACCCGGAGTACCTGGCCAAGGTCAACGGCTTTCTGGCCGATGAGGGCCTGGAATACAAGGGCAACGCCAACCCCAAGCACCTGCTGTGGGTGTTGATCGAAGACGTGGGCCTGGACAAGCTGCTGAGTCTGATCACCCGCCCACTGGCCGGCATGCGGCTGGCGCCCTTCTACGGCTGCTACATCGTCCGGCCCACCAACGCTCTGGAGTTCGAAGAGCACCCGGAACGCCTGGAATCGCTGGAGAAGATCATCGAGACCATCGGCGCGACGGTGGTGGACTTCGCCGGCAAGACCCGCTGCTGCGGGTTCCCCATCCTGACCATCAACGAGCGCAACTCCATGGCCATGGTGGCCAAGCACACCTCCGAGGCCAAGGACCTGGGCGCCGACGCCATGATCACGCCGTGCCCGCTGTGCCACCTGAACCTGGACAGCTTCCAGCCCAAGGCGGCGGCCCAGGCCGGACGGCCCATCAACCTGCCCATCCTCCACATGCCCCAGGCCATCGGACTGGCCATGGGCCTGAGTCCCGAGGCCATGGGCCTGAAACGCCACATCGTCAACACCAAGCCCCTGCTCACCAAGATAGGGGCCGCCGCAACCGCCTGAGGCGGCACATCCGCAGTTAGATTTAGACCGCGCAAGGGGCCGCTGAAGAACAGTGGCCCTTTGTTGATTTTTGTGGTCGCCGGGCAGTTGGGAGTTCAGTTATGACGCAAAGCGCTTTGACCGTTGGCAAAGTTGAGATCACGGTCCTCCACGACGCTGAAGTGGCGTCGCCCTTCAGTGTGTCCTTCCCGGATGTCCCGGCGGAGGCCTGGGAACCCTATCTCAAAAGATACCCGGAGGCGTTTACCGGCGGGGACAGCCGGCGGACCCACTTCGAGTGCTACCTGGTCCGCTCTCAAGGCCGCACCCTGCTGGTCGATACCGGCCTGGGCACCAGCGCCACCAACCCTGGCACGGTGGACCAGATGTTCGGCGGCACCCAAGGCAATCTGTTGGCCGAATTGGAATCGGCGGGCTATCAACCGGCGGACATCGACACCGTGTTCTTGACGCACCTGCACCTGGACCACGTGGGGTGGAACATGACCCAGAGCGGGGGCCTCGGAACCCCGACCTTCCCCAACGCCCGGTACATCGGCAATGAGGCCGACTGGGCCGCATTGAGCACTCCCAAAGACTCGGAGTTATTTGGGTTCTCATGGTGGGACGACACCGTAGCGCCGCTCCGCAAAGCTGGGGTGTTGGACCTAGTCACTGAAGAGACGAAAATTAATAGCGAGTTGACGATCACGCCAACCCCGGGCCACACACCCGGCTCCATGAGTCTGATAATCAATTCCGGCGGCGAAAGCGCGTTCCTCCTGGGGGACGTGTTCCATGGCCCGGCCCAGGTGACTGAGACCGACTGGGTGTTTCGCTTTGACATGGACTCGGCCCAGGCCGGCCGGACGCGGCGGGACATTCTGGACCGGGCAGAGAGGGAAAACGCCGCCATCGCCATCTGCCATCACAGCGGCTTCGGGCGGGTGATCACGGAAAGCGGCAAGCGGTACTGGCAAGCCCTGTAGAGGGTAACGCTCACCAAACCCACGGCGAGTGGGTATGCTAATGAGGCTGAATTTTCGTCCCGCAGACGTAGGCGCGGGTTTTTAACCCGCCTGCACTCGCATCAATGACGGCCGCAGCGCCGAGGAGACAGAAATGCCCCACAGCACGTTGACCGTTGGCAATGTTGAGATCACGGTCCTCCACGACGCGGAGGTCGCGCTGCCCTTCAGCGCCACCTTCCCGGACGTGCCGCCGGACGCCTGGGCGCCTTACATCGAACGGTACCCAGATGCCTATACCGGCGGAGACAGTCTCCGGGTCCATTTCGAGTGCTATCTGGTGCGCTCCCAGGGCCGGACATTGCTGGTCGACACGGGCCTGGGCAACGCCAGTTCCAATCCCAACGTGGTGGCCCAGATCGGCGGCGGCATCGACGGTGTGCTGTTGTCCGAGTTGCAGAAGGCCGGATTTCAGGCCGGCGACATCGACACCGTGTTCCTGACCCATCTGCACCCAGACCACGTGGGCTGGAATGTAACCCGGAACGGGACCAATGAGTCACCCACCTTCCCCAATGCCCGCTACGTGGCCCACGAGGCCGACTGGGCGGCGTTCGACACGCCCCTGGACTCGGAGATATTCGGCTATGACTGGTGGGCCCAGACCGTTGCCCCGCTGCGCCGGCTGGGCGTCTTGGACCTGATAACCGGCGAGACCGAACTCACCGGCGAGCTGACCATCGTTCCCACTCCGGGCCACACCCCCGGCTCCATGAGCATGATCGTCGATTCCGGCGGCGAAAAAGCGTTCATCATGGGAGACGTGTTCCACGGCCCGGCCCAGGTGACCGAGACCGACTGGGTGTTCCACTACGATACGGACCCGGACCAGGCCGGCCAGACCCGGCAGCGGATGCTGGACCGGGCCGAGTCGGAAAACGCCACCATCGCCATCTGTCATCACAGCGGTTTCGGCCGCGTTATCAGAGAATCGGGCCGGCGGTACTGGCAGGCGGTCTGAGCAATCAGCGATAGGCTCGATGACCGGCACGGTCCATGTGTCAAACAATACCGGATATACGGGCTGAGGAGGGAACTACCATTGACTCAAGTTAACGACGGCGGAGAAGCTATCCTGGAAGCCTTCCGAAACCTGGACATCGACTACATCATCTCCTCTCCGGGATCCGAGTGGTCCCCAGTGTGGGAGGCCCTGGCCCGGCAGCGTATCAATGAGGTGGACGGCCCCACCTACATAAACTGCTGGCATGAGACTTTGGCCGTCAATATGGCGGTTGGATACACCAGGATAACGGGCAAGCTCCAGGCCGTCTTGCTCCATGCCGGCGTGGGCCTGCTGCAAGGAGGCATCGGTATACACGGCGCATACCTGGGAGAAGTTCCGGTACTCATATGCTCCGGCGAAGCCAACAGCTACGGCGAGGATCCAAACTTCGACCCGCAAGGGCAATGGTACCGAAACTTGAGCGTCGTCGGCGGCCCCAACCGGTTCGTCGACCCATTCACCAAGTGGAGCGGCCAGGCCACCAGTCCCTATACCCTTTATGAACAGCTGGTTCGGGCGGGCGAGATGGCCCAAAGGGTGCCGAAGGGACCAACCTTCCTGGACGTTCCCATCGAGACCATGGTCCATGATTGGACCCCACCGGCAAAGATCCGCAAAGTCGCCGCCGCACCCAAGACTCAACCAACCCCGGAGTCGATAAGCGAGCTAGCCGAGCTGCTATCCCGAAGTACCAACCCCCTCATCATAACCGAGTCCGCGGGAAGGGAACCCGAGGGTTTTGCCAATCTGGTCAAACTGGCGGAGCTATTGGCCATACCCGTGGTGGAGAGCGCCCCCATCTACTCCAACTTCCCCAAGAGCCACCCTCTGCACTTAGGCTTTAACCCCGGACCGTATCTGAACCAGGCCGATCTGGTGCTGATCGTGGGTAGCAGGGCTCCCTGGTATCCACCCAGCGCCGGCCCTGCCAATGCCACTGTAGTAGCCATGGGAGAATCTCCCCTCAAGGGGCAGATGGTCTACCAGAACCTTCAAGCCGACCTGTACGTTGAAGGAGACCTGACGATCGCGCTGGCTCTGCTGGTGGAAGCGCTGAAGTCCGATGGAGCCGGCGGCGAGGGCAAGATAAAAGATCGGAGGGCGCGGTGGGAAGCCGAGCACAATAAGCTACAGGCAGGCTATCGCGACGCGGAAAAAGCCGCTCAGTCCAAACAGCCCATCGACCCGGTCTGGCTTTGCACCGCTTTGAGCGAGGTGATGCCCGAGGATACGATCTACGTGGAAGAGACCACGTCCCACCGAACAGCGATCACACGCCACGTCAACTGGGAGAAGCCCCATAGCTACCTGCACCCCAGCGGTGGGTTGGGACAGGGGTTGGGGTTGGCCCTGGGCGCCAAGCTGGCCAGACGTCAGCAGCCGGTGGTGGCCCTCATGGGAGATGGGGGGTTGCTCTACAACCCGGTTGTGCAGAGCTTCGGGGTCGCGGGAGAGGCGAACCTACCCTTCCTGACCATCGTGTTCAACAACGGTAACTACGAGGCCATGCGCAGCAACCACCTCCATTTCTACCCCGACGGCGCCGCTGCCTCCTCTGGCATATACCACGGAGTTCACATTCCCGGACCAGACTACGCCAAGCTTGTGGACCCTTTTAACGGGTACGGCGAGCGAGTGGAAGACCCATCGAAGCTGAAGCAGGCCCTGAAGAACGGCCTGGCCGCGGTAAACGAGGGTAAGATCGCCCTCGTAGATGTGGTCCTTAGTATCTGACGTGGTTCTTAGTAACTGATGGAGGTCGAATGATTATTCGCTTATACACCGGTGATGATGGTCAAGCCCACTTCGAGGACCTCAACGTGCCGGCGGGAGAGACCGAGACCGTATCCCTTGAGGCCGGCGCTAACATGAACTTCCGCAGCTCCCCGGATGGCAGTTTCAGCGATTGGCACAACGCGCCCCGGTTCCAATACGTGATCGTCCTTGCCGGTCAGATGGAGATCGGGATCGGAGACGGCACAAAACGCTTGTTGAACCCGGGCGACATCTTGCAGGTGGAAGACCTGACCGGGCAGGGCCATACCACCCGTTCGGTGGGCAACCGGATCACGGCCAGCGTGCCATTGCGCGGTTAGCCCACATACACCAAAGCCACGTTGGGACCTAGATGTCCGGCCATGCCCGGTCTCGCGGGTTTCACCTTGGCTTTGGTTCAGCCGATTGCCGGACCGAACGCATCACCAACCCGTTGGTCCACATCTCTTGACTCAGTCGTCCAGGTGCACCGTGGCGGTAACCCTGGGCACGTCGCCCACGATCCGGGTGGTATGTCCGTGACCGGTCAGATCTTCCGCTAGGTTCACGTCTCCCGGCCCCAGGCGGTAGATCGTTCCATCGGCCAAGCCGATC
>JACZXN010000048.1 GCA_022571575.1 Chloroflexota bacterium
CGGCCGTCGGCGCCGCCGTTGAGCTTGGCCTTGTAGTGGTCATGGTTGCGGGCGGCCTCGAGGCATTCCACCAGGCCGATGCGCCGGGCCACCAGGCCCTCGATGCGCCGGGTGCCCTCTTTGGCCGCGTTCAAGAGCCGGAACTCGATGGGGTCAAGTTTCAACTCGGCGCAGATCTCGTCGATCAGCGATTCGACGCCGAAGGCCGCCTGGGGCGAGCCGGGGGCCCGGTAGGCGGCGGTCTTGGGTTTGTTGACCACCACGTCGTAGCCGTCAACCTTTCCGTTCTCCACGTCATAGCAGGCGAAGGCGCAGACGATGGCCTGCATCGCCGGCGAGCCAGGGTAGGCGCCGGCCTCCATGGCTATCTCGGTCTCGACGGCCGTCATCTTCCCATTGTTCTTGACGCCGATCTTGACCCGCATCCACGAAGCCGGGGCCGGGCCCGATGCCTCGAACACCTCGGTCCGGGTCATCAACGCCTTCACCGGTACGCCGGCCTTTTTGGAGAGCAGTGCGGCGATGGCGTCCAGATAGGCGGTGATCTTGCCGCCGAAGCCGCCGCCGATCTCCATGGGTGTGACCTTGACCTGGGACGCCGGCAGCCGCAGCACGTTGGCGACGGACGCCCTGACCGTGAATGTGCCCTGAGTGCTGGTCCAGATGTTCAGTTGCCCGTCGGAGTTCCAAAAGGCGGTGGAGTTGTGGGGCTCGATGTAGCCCTGATGGACGGTGGCGGTGGTGTATTCCCGCTCCAGCACCAGGTCGGCTTCGGCGAACCCCTTATCGATGTCGCCCGTGGCGTAGCTCATGTGGGCGGCGATGTTGCTGGGCTTGTCGGAAGTAGCGCCCATGTCGTTGGTCCGCAGGTCTTCGTGCACCAACGGGGCGCCGTCCTTCATGGCCTCACGGACGTCGACGGCCGATTCCAAGACCTCGTAATCGATCTGGATCAGGGCCAAGGCCGACTGGGCCACATGACCGTTCACCGCCGCCACCGCGGCGATGGGATGGCCCTTAAACAGCACCTTATCGCTGGCCAACAAGTGGTCCGAAGCGAATTTAAGCGCGGTGTATTCGTTGCCCAATTCCTCCTTGGAAAGGGAGGCAAACGGCAGGTCTTTGGCCGTGATCACTGCCCTAACGCCGGGAAAGGCTTCGGCCTTGCTGACATCGATGGACTTGATCCGGGCGTGGGGGTGAGGGCTGCGCAGGACCTTGGCCTGCAGCGCCCCGGTCAGATTGGTGTCGTCCCCATATCTGGCCCGGCCGGTGACCTTGTCCACGCCATCGGGCCGCACCGGGCGCTTGCCGACAACGTTGTATTCGACTTCCGAAAGAACCTGGTTTGAGGTCATTGTTTAAATACCCCCATAAATTAAAACCGGAGCCGTACGGCTCCGGTTGAATGCCAATAGTGGGCGCCGGTTATTTGGCCTTGCTCACCTGCAGCACGGCGCGGATGATCTTGTCGTAGCCGGTGCAACGGCAGAGGTTGCCCGCCAGCCAGTGGCGGATACGGCCTTCGTCGGCGTCGGGCTCCTGGTCCAGCAGGGCCTTGGAGGCCAGCAGGAAACCAGGGGTGCAGATGCCGCACTGTAGGGCGGCGTTCTCCAGATAGGACTGTTGCAGCGGGTGCAGTCCCTCGGGAGAGGCCATGCCCTCGATGGTCGTGATTTCCCTGCCCTGGGCCTCGACACCGAGGACCAGACAAGAGTCCACGATCCGGCCGTCCAGGATGATGGTGCAGGCGCCGCAGTTGCCGTCGTTGCATCCTTCTTTGGTGCCGGTCATGCCCAGGACGTCCCGCAGGACTTCCAGCAGGCTCTGGCGAGGCTCACACAGGAAGTTGATCTCCTCGCCGTTTATGGTTGTCTGTATGTGGGTTACGGTGGCCATGTTAACCTCCCCTGGCTCGTTCGATGGCGTTGTTCAGCGAGCGGCGGGTCAATACGCCGATCAGGTGGGTCCGTTGGCGGATGGTCCCGCGCATGTCGCTGATCGGTTTGGCGGCGGCCTGGGCCAGTTCGGAGGCCTGTTGAATCGCCTCTTCCGATACGGCCTTTCCAGCCAGGCTGTCGCCGGCTTCCTTGGCGAACACCGGCGTGGGCGCCACGGATGCCAGGGCGATGCGGGCCGAGACGAAGTTCTGGCCGGCGGCGTCCAGCACGACGCTGGTACCGACTCCGGCAACGGCGATGTCCATCTCGTTTCTGGGGATGAAGCGCAGGTAGTTGGCGCCCGAATGGGCCTGGGGCGCCGGGAAAGAGATCGAGACCAGCATCTCCCCATTTTGCAGGGCGTTTTGGCCGGGGGCTATGCAGAATTCCTCGGCCGGCATTTCCCGGGTCCCGTTGGGCCCGGCGATGTTGCAAACTCCGCCCAGGACGATCACCGCCGGGATGGAGTCTCCGCTGGGGGCCGCGTTGCAGACGTTTCCGCCGATGCTGGCCCGGCCCTGGATCTGGATCCCGCCGATCAACTCGGCGGTGTCGATCAGTCCGGGGTAGGCCGCGGCCAGGGTCTTGTCCTGGTAGATCTTGTAACAGGGCACCGCCGCTCCCAGAGTCAACCCTTTGGAGGCATCATAAGAAATCACGTTCAGTTCGGGGATTTCCTTGACATCCACCACGACGGATGGGGTCCGGCGTCCGGCCCGCATCTGCACCAGTATGTCGGTGCCTCCGGCCATCATCCGGGCGTTGTCTCCGTTGGAAGCCAGTATCTTCACGGCTTCCTCAATGCTACTCGGTGATACAAATTCAAACGATTCCAATAGGGCACCTCCTGCGCGGGGAATTATAGCATCGCTCGACACGCGGTCAAGCAGTCAAATATAATCCCGTTGCCAGCATGGCTAGCCTCGATCACCGGCGCTCCATAAATAGAAGGATAAAACCAGCCCCCGTACACCACCGCTTGTTAAGCTGTTGTCAATCCTGGAATCCATCACTATTTCGGAGGAGTATCAGATGACACAAACATCCACTCCCTATCGGATAAAGGCCAAATGGCTGGAAACCTGCAACTGCGACCCCGGTTGCAACTGCAACTTCGGTGGTTTCCCCGACCACGGTCCCTGCGAAGCCCTGATCGGGGTCTTCGTGGACGAAGGAAAGATCGGCGACGTGGACCTCTCCGGCGTGAAGGCCGTATTGGCCATCAAATGGCCCAAGGCCATTCATGAAGGCAACGGGGCCGCCGCGGTGTTCATCGACCAGTCGGCCAGCGAAGACCAGGTGACCGGCATCGCAACCATCCTCACGGGCCAGGCCGGGGGGATGCCTTGGGAGTTCTTGGCTACCACTCTCACCTCCCTGGACGGTCCCAACTTGGTTTCCATCGATATGGACGTGAACGGCCGCAACAGTGGGTTCAGCATCGACGGAATCTTGGAGGCCAGATTCACCCCTCTGCTCAATCCGGTCACCGGCGAGGAGAATGAGGTGCACATCGTCTTTCCCAGCGGCGGGCTGATCTGGAATGATGGCGACAGCGCCAAGACCTCGGTGATGAAGATCGACCACGGAGACATCAAGTTCGACCACACCGGCCAGAACGCCATCTTCGCACCGGTCGAGTGGACGAATCAATAAAGCCACCTGAAAGCCACCTGATTCCCCCTCGGACCGGCTAGACGTGCAAAATGTGGGCCGTGGTTTCGTGCGGCCTCCCTTGGCCACTCCTTCCGATGCAGATTTTCGGACCCATCGAATCGGTCCTGAACCAGCACGGATGGTTGACCGGCGTCAACGGGTTTCCAAATACTCTCCCCGCCCCCTAGGAGCGGGCCGGGAAGAGTCGAAATTGGGAAATTCAGACTGAACCGATCCAAGGGAAGTAACCAATTACAACAGCAGAATCGTGGCGCGTCCGTGGCGATATCCTGGAAGTCTGTAGCTGCAATGTCGCTTGTCCCTGCAACTTTGGCGGCGATCCTTCCTTCGGGAATCGCGAGGCGGTCCAGGGTTACCGTATCCAGGAAGGGAACCTGGGGAACACTCAACTGGGAGGGATCAACCTGGTCCTGCACATCAGCATGCCAGGCAAACCCTTTGCAGGGAACTGGACCATGGGGGCGTTCATCGATCAACGGGCCACGAAGGGACAGACGCAGGCACTGGGAACGATCCTGTCCGGTCAGGTTGGTGGATTGTTCGCCGCTCTGAGTGGACTGGTCGGCACCGCCCTACCGCCAAAGCAGGTACCCATCACCTTCGAGAGGGTGGACGGTGAACACCATGTCTCCATCCCGGGAGTGGTGGATATCGGGTCCGAACGCATTCCCAGCCTCATGCCGGGCGAGCCGCCGCTGGACACCAAAGCCACCGACCTGGCCATCCCTTTCTTCACCGGAACGGCCAACGTCCGGCGTTCCAGCGCGTTTTCGCTGACGGACCCGGACCTCAGCTTCCAGCACCCTGGGCAATCGTCGTTCACCGGACAGTTCGATCTGAACGGTCCGTAGCTAAAAGAAGGCGATGCAATAACCACACCCTTTGAAGAGGTCCTGAACCGGGACCGGCTGGCCTCCATCCACCGAACCTCCCGTAAATTGCCAGATGCAGATTTCCACACCCATCGAAGCACTCCTCAAGCGTGACCGGGCGGTCGTCATCGCCGGTGTGGTGGCCGTGACCGCCATCGCCTGGGGCTACATCGTTTACCTGGCCCAGAGCAACGCCGACGTAGGCATGTCCATGGGCGTGGCCGCGGGGAACGTCCGTTCATGGAACGGCGTCGACTTTGCCCTGATGTTCTTGATGTGGGCGGTGATGATGGTGGCCATGATGGTCCCCAGCGCGGCCCCCATGCTCCTGCTGTTCGCCACCGTCAACCGCAAACGCCGGGAGGACTCCCGGCCGTTCGTGTCCACCGGCGTGTTCCTCTCCGGGTACTTGGTCGTGTGGGCCCTGTTCGCCGCCGGGGCCACCCTGGGCAACTGGGGCCTGCACCAGGCTTCGTTGTTAACATCGATGATGGGCGGAAGCTCCAGCGGTTACCTGGGGGGCGGGCTGCTCTTGACGGCCGGCGTGTTCCAGTGGAGCCGCCTGAAATACGTCTGCCTGACCCACTGCCGAAGTCCCCTGAGCTTCCTCATGTCCGACTGGCGAGAGGGGACCGCCGGGGCGTTCAAGATGGGATTGCAGCACGGCCGGTACTGCCTGGGATGCTGCTGGATACTGATGGCGCTGCTCTTCGTGCTGGGGGTGATGAACCTGGTGTGGATCGCCGCGCTGGCCGCCTTCGTCCTGGCGGAGAAGGTGGTTCCGGCCGGGCAAAAGGTCAGCCGGGTCACCGGGGTGCTGCTGATCGCCTGGGGCGCCTGGGCCGTCCTGGCCGCCGCCTTCTGATCCGCTGACTAGAGCTTTTCCACCCGCTCTTTCACCCGCTCCACCGTGTCCGCCAGCGCTCCGGCGGGGAAGTCCCTCCGTTCCAAGCCTTTCACGCCGTCCAGCGAAGGTGGCGACCCGTCTCCCACTGCACTTGTGATGGAATCCAAAGCCCTCTTCCAGGGAACCGCATCGTCCGTTTTCTCGGACTCGCCATCCCGAAGCACGCCCGCCGGTAAAACGGCGGTGTGGCAAACGGGCGGGTCCCCGAGGGTGATCAGCGCCAACGAAGGGACCTGAAGGCCGGACAGGCCCAGACCGGGAACCAACGCCGTCGAGGTGCTGGAAACGCCGTGCTGCCCGAAGATGACCAGGTCGTGGAACCCGGCGCCCAGTTCCTCGAAGGCCGTCCGGTAGACGCGGAAGATGTCGTGGGCCCGGCGGTCCTCCCCGGACACCAGGAACAGGGCGCAGACCGGGAACCGGCCGCCGGCCGCCGAGGTCAGTCCTTCGTGCCACCTGGTCAGCTTGTCCAGATCGTGGCTGTCGGGTGTTTCCGTCATCTGATCAACTCCGTTCCCGGCCAAGCACCGGTTAGGCTCCCTGCTGATGGGACTCCAGCATGGCGTATATCACGTCGTTTATCGGCGTGGCGACACCCGACTCTGATCCGGCCCGGACCACCGCTCCGTTCAACGCCTCAAGCTCCAGCGGGCGTCCGGCCAGCAGGTCGGTGTGCATCGAAGCCTGCAGGTCGGCCAGATGCTCCTCGATGTAACTCACGGTGTTGGGCACGATGTCTTGGGGCAGGTCGACCCCGCTGGCCCTGCCGACGGCGTCGATCTCGGCCAGACAGGCCAAGACCACTTTACGCCACTTAGGCTGAGGCATGAGATCGGCCAGGGTCGCCCGGGCCAGGGTCGTGACGCCGGCCATGGTGGCGATGAATAGGAATTTCCCCCACAGACCGGCGCGAATGTCCGGCACGACCTCGGCCGGCACCCCCGCTCCCAGAAATGCGTCCCGGATGGTCCGGCAGCGCTCCGTTTCAACCCCGTTGGTCTCGCCCAAAATGATCCGCACCAGGCTGCCCGTCTGCCGGACCACACCCGGCCCCAGCATTCCGGCCTCGATGAAAGCGGCGCCCGGCAGCACTGAAGACGCGCCCAAGACCCCGGCCGCCGTCAGGTAACTGTCCACACCATTCTGGAGGCACAGCACGGTGGTTTCAGGACCCACCAGCGGTTTCATCAGCGGAAGGGCACTCCCGTTCTGATAGGTCTTGACGCACAGCAGCGCCAGGTCCACGGGGCCGACCTCAGAGGGGTCATCGGTGGCCCGGCAGCGCACGGTGAACTCCTCGTCGTCCCGGACCACCCTCAGTCCATCGGACCTTATGGCTTCCAGATGGGCTCCACGGGCGATGAGCGAGACATCATCGCCGCCGCGGGCCAACATGCCTCCGAAGTAGCCGCCGGTGCTTCCGGCGCCCATGACCGCGATCCGCATGCCAGACGGCCTCCTTGGTTATGCGTAAGCCTTGATTATCCGCGGGCCCACCGGCAACGTTACTCGAAGGTCCGGCCAGGGCGCAACACCCCGGCGCCGTCGCGCGGCCGCCGCGCCTGCGCTTCGTTCTTGACGCCTGTAACTTTTGTCCCTATTCTTTTGGAGGCATCGCTCCAGAGCGGCCTGCGTACCCGATCAACAGGAGTGGGAGATGACCCAGCAGCAACAGTCCTCGCCCCCGATTCCAGCCCCCGACCCCCAGCCGGAATCAGATTATTACTGGGAGAAATGCAAGGAAGAAGAACTATGGCTGCGCCACTGTAAGGCCTGTGATACTTCCTACTTCTATCCCAGGGACATCTGCCCAGAATGTTTCTCCAGGGATACCGATTGGATACAGTGCAGCGGCAAGGGCATCATCCACACCTTCGCCATCGTCCACCGGGGACCCACTCCCCCCTTCCGCGACAAGGCGCCCTACGTGCCGGTGATCATCGAATTGGAAGAAGGACCGCGCATGCCCAGCAACCTGGTGGTCGCTGACCCGGACCCGGCCAACATCAAGATCGGCATGGCCGTGGAAGTGGTGTTCGAGACGCTGGACGACAAGATCACCCTCCCCAAGTTTCGCCTGATTTCTTAATTGTCCGCCCCCAAGCCCCCTAACCCGGCGGGCGGACTCACGGAGTAAGCATGGCTGCCATAGGAGAACTCCGGGGCAAGGTTGCCATCGTGACCGGCGGCAGCCGCGGCATCGGACGGGCCATGTCCCTGGCCTTCGCCGCCGCCGGCGCCCAGGTGGTGGTGGCCTCCCGGACCGAGCATGAACCCCCTCCCGACTCCCCGTTCCTGAAGTACGGCTCGGGGACGATCAACGACACCGCCCGCCGGATAGCGGAGGCCGGTGGCGAGGCCCTGCCGGTCGCCTGCGACGTCTCCAAATCGGAGGACCTGCGCCGCCTGGCCGACCGGACGGTCAAACACTTTGGCCGCATCGACATCGTGGTCTCCAACGCCGGCGTCGATTGCGAGTCACCGGTGGTGGACCTGGAAGAAGACCTGCTGGACCGCTGTCTCACGGTGAACATCCGGGGGCCGATCCTGCTCTGCAAATACGTCCTTCCGGCCATGGTCGAGCAGAAGGGCGGCGGGTCCATCTTCTGCATCACCTCCGGAGCTTCTCTGGGCTACCGGGAGGGCCGCGTGGGTTATTCCATGAGCAAAGCAGCCTTGGAGCGGGCCTACCTCAGCCTCGCCGAGGAGGTCCGCGAACACGATATCGCGGTTAATGTCCTCAGTCCCGGCCGCGTCGACACCTGGATGAACCGTCACGGCGACTGGCCCGGCACCGGTCACATACCCATGGAACAACCCGAGTCCATCAACGGCGCCGCGGTGTGGCTGGCCGCCCAGAAGGCGTCCACCTTCACGGGTCAAAGGGTGGAGAGGGCTGAATTCGGCGCAACCTGGGGTCCCGGCATAACCGTGCCCGCCCCGTGACAGATACAAATCAGAAAATAATCGGAGGAGCCAAGAATGACCACACCACGCAGCGCGATGCAGGAAGTCTCACCCAAGTTGGCGGAGATCGCCGCCGACGTCTTATTCGGCGATGTATGGGAGCGCCCCGAACTGTCCAAACGGGACCGGAGCCTGATCACCGTGGCCAACCTGATCGCCCTCTACCGGACCGACCAACTCAGAGGCCATATCGGCCGGGCGCTGGATAACGGCGTCACCAAATCGGAGATCGGCGAAATCATCCTGCACACAGCCTTCTACGCCGGTGTGCCCGTGGGCGCCAACGCTTCCCGGGTGGCCAAAGAGGTCTTCGACGAGCGGGGCATCTAGCCGCAATCCTATTTCTCAAATTAT
>JACZXN010000049.1 GCA_022571575.1 Chloroflexota bacterium
TAAGGCCAGGGACACCAGGGCCACCTTATTATCAAATAAACACGGGAGCGAGACTTGGTCTGCTCCCGTGGTGGGTTCCTTCTATGGGATTAAGATGCGCGGGTGTTTGTTGCCGTCTGGGCTACATCATCCGGTCGATGATCTTCTGTGCCTGCTCTTGGTCCAGTCCCAACTCCCGGGTGGCCAAGGGGCCGCCCTTCTTCAAAACCGGCTCGAGTTCCTCCAGCGAGGGCCGGTCCCCCTGGAAGAACAATCCGGTATAGATCGTGTCGCCGAACATCATCGCCTTCTCACAGGCGGTCTTCCAGTCGCTGGTATCGTGTCCGTCGTCCTCCAGCTTCTTGACCCGCTCCTTGAAGAAGTCGTGGGTGTTGACAAAATTGAAGGTCACGCAGGGGCTGAATATATCGATGAGGGAGAAGCCCTTGTGGGCCATGCCCTGCTGAATCAGGTCGGTCATGTGCCTGACGTCCCCACTATAGGCGCGGGCCACGAACGTAGCGCCGTTCATGATCGCCGAGGTGATGGGATTCAGCGGTTGTTCCACGCTGCCGAAAGGGGTGCTCTTGGTGGTCATGCCCATGCTGCTGGTGGGGGATACCTGGCCGGTGGTCAAGCCGTAGATCTGGTTGTTCATCACCACGTAAGTCAGATCGACGTTGCGCCGGGCGGTGTGGGTGAAGTGGTTTCCGCCGATGCCGTACCCGTCTCCGTCGCCGCCGGTCACCAGCACGTTCAGCTCGTGGTTGGCCATCTTGGCCCCGGTGGCCATGGCCAGAGACCTGCCGTGTAGGGTATGCATGCCGTAGGTGTTGAAGTACCCCGGCAGGTTGGAGGAGCAGCCGATGCCGCTGACCGTCAGGACCTCGTGGGGACGAAACCCCAATTCGGCGACGGCCCTCTGCAGTGCGTTCAGAACGCCGAAGTCGCCGCACCCGGCGCACCAGTCGGGGTTCGTCTTGCCTTTGAAATCCCTGGGCGAAAGGTTTACTTCTGTGGTTGCCATGGTCTCACCTCGTGCGAACCGGCTGGAATGACGTTGCCGGCTAAACGGTTATTTCCTGGTAGGGCACGTACTTGTCGGTCTCACCGCTGATCTGGGCCTTCACCCCGTCGACGATATGATGGGGCATGAAGGGCTCGCCGTCGTATTTGCGGATGTGCCCGTCAGCGGCGAACCCGGTCTCGCTGCGCAGATAGCGGGCGAACTGGCCCGAATAGTTGTTCTCCACGATTATGGTGCGTTTGGCCTTGGACAGTATCTCCATGATCTGTTCGCCATGGAACGGGACCATCCACTTGATCTGCAGTTGGTTGGTGGAGATTCCGGCGGCATTCAAAACGCCCGCCGCTTCGGTGATCATTCCGTAGGTGGAGCCCCAGCCGATCAAGGTGACGTCGGCTTCGGCCGGGCCTTCCAGAACGGGAGGGGCGATGTCCCCCAGGACCGCTTCGAACTTCCTGGCCCGCTTCTCCACCATCCGCCGCCGCTTGTGGGGGTTGGTGAACTCGTCGCTGAGGAGGGAGGAGTCCTCGTCGTGCTCGTCGGTGGCGACCAAGTGGACGTACCCCTCAAGCCCCGGTATCGCCCGGGGAGAGATGCCACTCTCGGTGTCCTTGTACCGGAGGTATCCGTCGATCGCCGACGATTCGGTGATCAGCCCAGCCCGGTCGATGTTGGGATGCATGTTTATCTTGTCCGGGTCAACGCTGAACCGGCCCTCTGAGATGTAGAGGTCCGATATGACGATGGCCGGGCACTGGTACTTGTCGGTGAGGTTGAACACCTCGGGCATGGTGTTGAAGGCGTCCAGGGAGTCGAGGGGGCATACGATTATCCGCTCGAAGTCACCCTGACTGGCGCCCAAGGCCTGCCAGAGGTCGCCCTGTTCGGTCTTGGTGGGAACGCCGGTGGAAGGGCCGGCCCGCTGCACGTTGATGACGACAATCGGTATCTCCATCATCGATGCCGCGCCAATGGCCTCGGTCATCAAGGCGAAGCCGCCCCCGGAGGTCGCGCACAAAGACCGCGTGCCGGCGTGGGCCGCGCCCACCACCATGTTGGCGACGGCAATCTCATCCTCCGCCTGCCGGACCATTATCCCCAGATTTCGGCCGTTGGCGGCCATCCAGTGGAGCACTCCGGTTGCCGGACTCATGGGATAAGCGGCGTAGAACTTGACCCCCGCGGCGGCGCCGCCCATGGCCAGGGCATCGTTGCCCGACCAAACGGCCAATGGCTTCGCCCCGACCGGCGGCGATTGATCAAATGCCCGGAAATGCTCTTTGGAATAATCGTAACCGGACCTGGCCACACCGACGTTCTCATCGACCATGGCCTGGCCTCGCCGCTGGAACCGGAGGGTTAAGCTCTCTTCCAATACCGAGAAATCGATTCCCATGAGGAAGGCGATGGCGGCCATGCCCAACGTGTTCTGGATCAACCGGTTCCTGCTCTGGGTCAGTTCCGCCACCGGCAAAGCGCAGAGTTCGGCCCCTTCGTCTTCCGAACCGGGATTGATCGAGTCGCTGTTGTAGATGATCCGCGTGCCCGGCCCCATCAGGCGTTGGTGCCGGTCCATGGTGTCCTGGTTGAGGCAAAAAAGCAGGTCCAGTTTGTCGCCGTGGTTGAGAATCTCCGCATCGCTGATGCGCATGGTCAAGAAGATGTGCCCGCCCCTGACGATGGACTGGTAGGCATTGTAGGTGCAGAGGTGCAGGCCGCGGCGGACGATTATCCGCGCCAGGATGTCTCCCGGCGTGGCGATGCCCTGTCCCGCTTCGCCGCCTATCGCCAGTGCGAAATCATACGTTCCCAACCCCATTTGGTCCGCTCCTTCCCCTGTTGTCGCTTCCGGCGCGGGTGGTGCTTTAAGTTTACCTGGTTATCAAGTTTCCCGCAGGCCCGATTTATCCAGATCCGGTGATGCGGGCCGCACGGTGTTTGCAATTTGGGAGGCCTACATGTGTATGGTCCGGCCCTGGGCGCCCAAAGCAGCCTCCTTGAGCATCTCGGAGAGGGATGGATGGGCATGGACCGCCGAGCCCAATTCCAAGACGGTCCCCTCCAGTATTCGAGTCATGGACAGTTCGCCCAGCAACTCGGTGACTTCGGGGCCGATCATGTGGCCGCCCAGGAGTTCTCCGTATTGGGCATCGACCACCAGTTTCACCATCCCGGCGGTCTCGCCCATGGCCAGGGCCTTGCCGTTGGCCTGGACGTTGAAGGTCCCCACTTTGATCTCTTTTCCCTGCTCTCTGGCCTGGGCTTCGGTCAGGCCGAAGCTGGCGATCTGGGGCATGCAGTAGGTGGCCCGGGGCATATAGGTATAGTCCAGCGGCTGGGTCTCCAGCCCCGCGATGTGTTCGACGGCGATGGCTGCCTGGGCCGACGCCACATGGGCCAGCGGCATCTTGCCGTTGACGTCGCCGATGGCGTAGATGCCGGCGACATTGGTGGCCATTTTCTCGTCCACTATGATGCCGTTCCGGTCGGTCGCGATGCCAACGGTCTCCAGGCCCAGGTCTTCCACGTTGGGCTGGACCCCGATGGCCACCAGGACTATATCGCACTCCAGGGTCTGGGACGAGCCGTCTTTGTCCACGGTGACCATCGCTCCGGAACCGGTGGTATCCACGCCGGTGACTCCGGCGCCGGTCAGGAAATCGATGCGGTGGCGCTTGAAGGCCCGCTCCAGTTGGGCGCTGATGTCTTCGTCTTCGGTGGGGACCAGCCGGGGCAGCATCTCGACGATGGTGACCTGGACGCCGTACATCTTGTAGATGTAGGCGAACTCCACTCCGATCGCCCCGCCGCCGACGATGACTATCGAGGACGGCAGGTCGCGGAGCACGATGGCCTCCCGGCTGGTGATGACCTTGACGCCGTCGATGGGCAGGGGAGGGATGCTCCGGGGGCGGGCCCCGGTGGCGATGATGATGTTCTTGGCCTCGATCACGTTGCCTTCCGGTGCAACCTCCACCCTGGCGGCTCCGACTATCTTGCCCGTGCCCTGGATGTGGTCGACCTTGTTCTTTTTGAGCAGGAAGCCCACTCCCTTGGTGTTGCGGTCGACGACCTTCCGGCTGCGGTCTATGGCCACGGAATAGTCGGCATGGAAGTTGTCCATCTTCAGGCCGAACTCCTCGGCCCGGTTCAGGTAGGACAGTATCTCGGCGTTCTTGAGCAGCGATTTACTGGGGATGCAACCCCAGTTGAGGCACACGCCGCCCAGAGCCTCTTTCTCGATGATCGCCGTCTTCAGGCCCAGTTGGCCCGCCCGGATCGCGGCCACGTAGCCGCCCGGCCCAGAGCCGATCACCACCAAGTCGTAGTTCGATTCCATTTCCACCTGTAGGTTATGTTATCCAAGAAGACCGCCGCCACGCGTATTCCACGAGGCGGATTTTGACACAACTCAAGATTATACCGATGGCCCCTCACATATACAATATATATCACTGCTACAGTCCACGCCTATCACTGCGGCTCGCCCACCCCTTCTCAATCGAGGGGAGCCGGCAGGCGGCATCACTTTCCAGGCGTGGGTTGTAAGCGGGGACGGCAGGCGTGATTCATTGTCGTGATCTGCCGTTTCTGCTAATATTTAGTGGTCTAGACGCAGCGGCCCGCCGCACGGGCCAGGCGACCGTCGTCGCGGGGAGGAAGAGACATGAGAGTTGGGCCCTTGGGCATACCTGAACTGGCGATCATCGTGGTCGTCATCCTCTTGATCTTCGGCGCCCGCCGCCTGCCCGAGATTGGCTCCTCCATGGGTAAGGGTATCCGCACCTTCAAGACCGCGCTCATGGGCGAGGAAGAGAAAGAAGCGGCGGAGAAGCAGCCGTCGGCCGGCGGCAAAGACGACAGCAGCACCTGAACTCAGGGTTGGCAGACCAAGGACCGTCCTTCCGCGGAAGGACGGTCCTTTTTGATTGGCCCGAATACCGCCGGGGCTAGGCCGACGTTATGGCCCTGGACTTGCTCCGGTTGCGCCCGGCGATGCGGGCCAGCAGGATGCCAACTTCGTAGAGCACCAACAGCGGCCCCGCCACCAGGGCCTGATTGAATGGGTCGACCGTCGGCGTGATTATGGCCGCCAGGACAAAGGCCACCACCACCCAGTAGCGGCGGAACCGGGACAGCGACTGGGCCGAGACGATGCCCAACTGGGCCAGCAGGTACATGACCAGCGGGGTCTCAAAGGCCAGGCCCATCCAGAACAGCAGCCGGATCATCAGGTTGATGATATTGCTGACCCGGATCATCGGCACCGCCACGTCGCCGCCGAAGGTGAGCAGGAAGTGGAGGGCCGGGGGAGTGAGCACGTAGTAGGCGAAGGCCACTCCGCCCGCGAAGGCCGCTATCACCGCGGGCATGAACCCGAAGAGGTACCGTTTCTCGCGTCCGGTTAGTCCAGGGGCGACGAACATCACCACCTGGTACAGGATCACCGGCGAGGCCAGGATCAGCCCCGACACGAACGACACCTTGATGGCGGTGGTCAGCAGCTCGGTGACTTCGGTGTAGATCAGCTCCCCGCCGGTCCCAAGTTGCAGGTCCCTGGCGGGCCGGACCAAGAATTCGATGATCTGCTCGAAGAAAACGAAGGAGGCGGCGCTGCCCACCAGCAGGGCGATCACGCAGATGAAGACCCGCCGCCGCAGCTCCCCCAGGTGCTGCAGCAAGGTCTGTTCCCGGGACCTCATCCTATCTCCCCAGGCTCGGCCTTCTCTCCAGACTCGGCCCTATTCTCCAACCTGGGCAACCCCTGACCGGCGTCCGCCGGCTCTTCCCCCTGCTCTTCTCCCGGCTCTTCTCCCGGCTCTTCCTGGGGAGGAATCTCCGCCCGCATGGGCACGCCCGGAGGCGGCTCCAGGGGCGTGTCTTGATTCTGGTCTTGGGTTGTGGTGCGTTGGTCCGTCTTCTCGATGGTCTTGGCCGTCCCCGTCAGCTCATCGATGGACAAAGCGCTGGTAACGTCGCTGAATGAACGGCGAAGGTCTCCCAGCACCTTCCCTGCGTTGCGGGCCATGTCGATGGAGCGGCCGGGGCCCAGAACCAGAAAAGCCACCAGGACGATCACGCCGATCTCGGGTATGCCCATCCCCATGAAGTTCATGGGGATTCCCCCTCCAATTTGACGCGATCGATGGTGCAGTCCTCGCCGCAGACGACGCCGCTGGGCACGGTCCAACCCTCCGGCATCTGGTAGCCGAGTTCCCGCAGCATCTCCAACAGGCGGCAGACGGGTAGGCCGACTATGTTGTTGTAGCAGCCCTGCCAATCGGTGGCCGGGCGAAGCTCGGTGTCCTGAACGGCGTAGGCCCCGGCTTTGTCCCTTGTCACGCCCGAGGCGATGGACACCTCGATCTCCTGATCGGTTATGTCGCGCAGGGTGATCTCGCTGGTCATGACGTCGCTCAGGGTCCGGCCATCTCCCGCGTCCACGACGGTGAGTCCAGTGGAAACGTGGTGGGTGGTGCCGCTCAACTGCCGCAGCATCCGGCGGGCCTCGTCGTCGTCCGTGGGTTTGCCGACGGCCTGGCCCTTGAAGACCACCGTGCTGTCGGCCCCGATGACCAGTCCCGAATCCATATTGGCGGCAACCGCTTGGGCCTTTTCCAGGGAGAGCCGCCGCACCATGTCCTGGGGGGATTCTCCGGGAACGGCCTCCTCCGGCAGGTCGGCCGGCGTGACCGTGAAATCCAGGCCCAGGTCGTCCATCAACTGGCGCCGGCGGGGGGACGCCGATGCCAACGTCAGACCGGCCGGCGCCGGGCGGTTGGATGACTGGCCCCAGGAGAGAAGCGCCACGCACTCAACGTGGTGGGTCTGGGGAAACATGTCCAGCGGCGCCACCTCGTCCAGCCGGTAGCCTCCCTGGCACAGGACCTTGAGGTCCCGCCCCAAGGTCTCGGCGTCGCAGGAAACGTAGGCCAGCCGGGACGGGGCCATCTGGATCAGGGTCTCCAGGGCACGGGGCTGGCAGCCGGACCGGGGCGGGTCCAGCACCACCACGTCGGGCTTCTCCGGCAGTTTTCTCAGGACCTCTTCGGTGCGGCCCAACACGAAGTCCACATTATCCAGTCCGGCGGCGTTCTTCTTGGCGTCGGCCACGGCCGCGGAAGATTCCTCCACGGCGATAACCCTCTTCACCGATGGGGCCAGCAGTATGGCGAAGGTGCCCACGCCGGTGTAGGCGTCCAGCAGCACGTCATCAGGGGAAAGATGCAGGCCCTCCCGCACCACGTCGGCGGCGGCGGCGGCCTGCTCCACGTTCACCTGGAAGAAGGAGGGCGAGGACACCTCGAAATTCCGGCCGTCCACTGACTCGGTGTACCTTTTCTGTCCGGTGGTGACATCGATATCGGGATGGACCAGATACGGCTGGATCAGGTAGTCTCCAGTATATTTGCCGGCGCGTATAGAAAGCTGGGTGGTCTCGCCGCAACGGTCCTGCAGGCCTTCCAGGAGCGTGTTCACGCCGTCGTGCATCAGCAGGCACTTCTCGATGCGCACGAACTGGCGGGTCTCGCGGTTCACGAATCCCAATGACCCTTCCCGGTTGATGGTGAACCGCGCGTGGTTGCGGTAGCCGTATTGGTCCGGAGAGGGCCTTACTTGGGATACGGGGGGGTCCTCGAAACCGCCAACGCGCCGGAGGGCGTCGACCACCTTTTCGCGCTTGGTCTTCAGTTGTGCTTCATACGAGAGGTGCTGCCACTGGCACCCGGTGCAATCGCCGTAGTAGGGACAGGGGGGCGTCACCCGATCCGGCGAAGGCTCCAGCACCTCCACGGTGCGGGCGGCCGCGTAACGCCGGTGGACCCGCACCACCTCCGCCACCACAGTTGGAAGTACAGCCGACGAAGATATTACCAAAATTATATGGTCCAAACGAATTAGAAGTTTGAGCGTGCGCAGTTGGAATAAGCCAATCGAGAAGATTGAAGGTAACTTCTACAGGCTCAGAATCAGGAACGGTTACCACATGTGTTCCATCTGCATCTGTTGGAAATGTCTGTGTCCATTCATCACGAACAGTTTCTGAAATAGTCCACGTTCCTGCAGAAACCGAGAATGAATAATATCCATCTTCGCCTGAAGTTGTGTCAAATCCTATTTCACCATTCGTAGCATTAACATTCCAGCCACTAAGTCCAGATTCTCCTTCGTCGAAGACTCCGTCTTCATTTACGTCACCCCAGACATATCCATCAATTACATATGTAGGCTCGACGCTGTAGGTGTTTGTAATCGTACAAATTTTCTCATCACCCACCACAAGTGTAACAGTACCGTCTGACGCACAATCACCTCCAATATTTCTAATATAATCAGAAGTCTCTGTTTCCGATACCGTATATACTCCAGCAGCAAGTGTTTTTGTCTCACCACTTGTTACAAGTATCGAGTCAATAAAGAGTTCAAAATCACTTGTCGTTGCAGTACCATTCTCACCATTATTAATAATTTTCACGACAGTCAGTGTGGGTGCAATGTCATCATTTGTGATAGTACAAACGTAATCCTTACCAGCTTCGACATCAATTGTTCCATCTGCATTACACGCACCACCCCAGTCACCCGCTGCATATCCATAGAGAGAACTCTCGCTCGTGGTACTAACGCCTGCAAGCACTTGCACTGCGTCGCCTTCTGAAACCTCTA
>JACZXN010000050.1 GCA_022571575.1 Chloroflexota bacterium
GTAAACGGCGGTGTCCGCGTACTGCTCTGACTTGTCTGCCGTGGTTAGCAGGATATCAACGATCGTGCTGCTGGGGAGGTAGTCCCACTGTTGCGCGATCACGGCGACCGCGCCCGACAGGATCGGGGCTGAAAAAGAGGTTCCCGACCCGGTGCCGTAGCCGCCGTCCCTCGTGGTCGAGACCACGGACACGCCAGGCGCCGCCAGACAGTAGGCCGCGGAAATGCCGCAGTGGTTGGACCACGACGCGATTTTGCCGTCTTCGCCGACCGCGACCGATGCCAGATAGCCGCCCGCCAAACTGGGTTTGAACTCGGGCAGCGACGCCCACCATCCGGGGTCGCTCTTGCCGGCGTTGCCGGCCGCGAAAACGATTACGCCGCCCACGGCATTGCCGTCGTTGTCCAACCGCCCGCCACCACCGGAATCCACGAACCCCTGCATGGCCGCGAGAGTCGCGCCATAGGCGTTGTTGATCGCATTGACCGCGCCGTCGTAACCGTATGCCGCTTCCAGTTCGAGCGCGGTGGTGCTTGAATTCCACGAGTTGTTGAGCACGGTCGCGCCATAGAGGCGGCCCACGTCGAACGCATTTGCCAGTTGCGCGTCGTTCAGCCCCATGGCGCCGTTCCGGCGAATAACCTTGATCGGGAGGATGTTGGCGTCGTACGCCACCCCCACCATGCCCTGGCCGTTGCGCGCCGCGGCGGACAGCCCGGCGACGAAGGTGCCGTGGCCATTGTCGTCCTTGGAATCGCTCCACTTGTTCCGGTAGGCATCCCACATGGGCAGCAGCCGTCCGGCGAACTCGCTATGGCCGGCGACGCCGCTGTCCATCACGCCGATGATAATGTCTTGGCCGGTATGACCCGCGGCCCAAGCTTTTGGCGCATTAATGAAGTGGATCGCCCAGTTGGCTCTTAGCTCGGCCTCATCGCTAATTTTCTTCTGCGTGCTCTCCGAGTCTTTATCCTTGGGGGTTGGTTTCCCTCTGCCCAGGGCTTCCGCCGTCAGCGCACCCGAAGCCATACACACAACACAGATCGCGACTGCCATCTTCCGGAATAACGCCACCATCACCAGAGTCCCTCACGTTTACACTTTGACCAAATCCGCATGCGGTATTGCTATAATTGTGCGCCTCAAAAAGGTCGAACGCAAGTTGTACCACGAGACATACTTAATAAACGTTAACGCTACACTGCGCCATACCCCGCCTCCGCCGTTAACTTCTTAACGAAGCCTAGCAAATTCACCGGTTTGCGACTTAATAGGCCGGTAAGTTTTAGCTGTCCCCATTTTAATGCAGCACCCCAGGTCCCGGGCCTGTACTGTTGCCGTCAATCGAGTTTCACAGCGCGCATCAGGGGAGCGGCACCATTATGGATCTGGGTCTTTTATTCACCGGGACCAACACCACGGTGCGTGAGCAGGTCGCCCTTGCCCAACAGGCCGAGGCCAGTGGCTTTTCGACGGTCTATATGGCCGAGGTCTACCGGGGCGCCTGGGTGCCCTTGACCGCCATGGCCGCGGCCACCCGCGAGGGCTTCATGGAAGCCACCGACCTGGCCGACTATCTGGTGGGGAAGGGCATGCCGTTCCGTGAAGCCCACGGCATCATGCGGGAGTTGTCCCGGCACTGCGACGAACGGAACGTCAGCCTGCAGGACCTGCCTCTGGATGAGTACAAGAAGTTCTCCGGCCAATTCGAGCGGGACGTCTACGACATCACCGCCGAGTCGTCCGCCGCGGCGCGGGACAACCCTGGCGGCACCGCCCCGGTCCGGGTGGCCGCCGCTCTGGAAGAAGCGAAGAAGATATTGGAGGATGCCGCGGATGGTTTCTGAGTCCAGGGTGCTCATCGCACCGTCGGTGTTGTCCGCCGACTTCGCCGACCTGGGCCGTCAGGTCCGGGAGGTCACCGAAGCCGGGGCCGACCTGATACACGTGGACGTGATGGACGGCGTCTTTGTGCCCGCCATCTCCTTCGGCGAGGTGGTCATCGACGCCATCCGGGCCAACACCGATGTCCCGCTGAACATCCACCTGATGATCCAGGAGCCGGAGAACCTGCTGTCCACCTTCGCCAAGGTTGAGACCGATCAGATTTTGGTGCATGCCGAAGCCTGCGGGCATCTGCACCGGACGGTCTCCCGCATCAAGGACATGGGCAACCAGGTCGGCGTGGCCATCAATCCGGGCACCTCGATCAGCGCCGTTGAGGAGGTGCTGCCCCTTCTGGACATGGTGATGGTGATGTCGGTGAACCCCGGCGCATCGGGCCAGTCATTCATCCGCCACAGCCTGGACAAGATACGCCGCCTAAAGGACATCATCGACCGGTTGGAATACACCGCCCAGATCGAGGTGGACGGAGGGATCAAGGCCGACTGGACCGCCGAGGAGTCGGTGAAGGCCGGCGCGACTATCCTGGTGGCCGGCTCGGCAATCTTCAACGACCGGGAGAGCATTCCGGAGGCCCTCAAGGGGATGCGCGGGTGTATCTTGGGGGCTCGATAGCTGTCAGCTATCGGCGATCAGGTTTCAGCTTCTTGAAGCAAAGAAAAAGGCCCCGGAGTAGATTCCGGGGCCTTTTTGTTCTTGCGGTCTTTTCTACCTAGAGCGAGGCGAAAACTTTTTGGACCTTTTTGGATTTGTGGAGGGAGCGCAGGCAACGGGTGCAGATCTTGACCTTGACCGACTTGCCGTCGCGGACCAGGGTCTGCTTGTGGACGTTGGCATGGAACCGGGTCTTGGTGTGACGGTTGGAGTGGCTCACGTTGTTGCCGCTCATCCCGGCCTTTAGACAGATCTCACAGCGCATTTGTTTCGACTCGTTTGATGCCGGCTGGGCTCGCCGCCAGACGGCAAATTATCCGATATTTGTTTGGTTGAACGATTCTCAGGTTAACACAAACCCCACGCTCAAACAACCGCCATAGGCGGGTCTCCATTCAATCGTTATCCAGAGACGTTTACTGGCGCCGATGTCAGGATGATCAAGTCCGCTCCAGGATGACCAGAGGAATCTCTCGTTCGGTTTTGCCTTGGTACTCGTCGTAGGCCGGCCAGATGCCGGTCATGATCTTCCAGAGGGCTGTACCCGACCTTGGGATAGAGGTGTATTATCCACTCTGGATTTTAAATCTGAATCTCATCCGGATCCAGGAGGGTTTTATGAAGGTCATCCGAATCGCCGAGGTTGAAACCGTTCCCATCGCCACGGCCACTCCCATCCCCGGTTGGACCGGTGGCGACGTCAAGCGCACCCGGCAGCCCATACTGCCCGAGGGCGCCAGCAAGCATTTCAACAGCAGCATCGTGAACTTCGAGCGCGGCGCCACCACGGGCTGGCACGTCCACAAGAGCGACCAGATCCTGGTGGTGACCGCCGGCATCGGCATGGTGGCCAACGAGCACGAAGAACGGGAGATCACCGTGGGAGACGTGGTCCACATCCTGGAGGGCGAGAACCACTGGCACGGCGCCAAGGCGGACTCCTATATGTCCCACATCACCATCACCGCCGCCGATTGATCAACCCCGGTCCGTAATTGTTTTGCAACACGGACCCAAAACAAGAGATCAAAGAAAGCCCCGCGAAAAGGCCCGTACGATATCTCCGGGGCTTTCTTTATAACCGGCTGTGCCGGTCTAGTCCTTCAGGTCCGGGCTGCTCTTCCACTCCGGCTGGGGCGTGTCACGGCCGGTCCGGGGCACGAATTCCGACGGCTCGACCAACCTGTACTTATGGATGTAACGCGGGCAGTTCTTATACACCTCGGTCACCCGCACCCGCACGATGAACTGGGCCTCATGGTACTCGGCCAGCAACGGGTCATTCCCGTCGATGGAAGCCACGCCCTGAATCCGGAGCCGCTGCTGACCTTCAAAGTCGACGAACAGCAGGCCGGCGTTGGGGTTCTGCAGCAGGTTGCCCATGGACTGGTATTTACCGTTGCCGTCGTAGTTGGGGAAGGCGATGGTCCGGTCGTCCACCACCCGGACAAAGCCGGGGTCTCCGCCCTTGTAGGAACAGGTGGGCAGGCCCCGGTCATCGCAGGTCGCCAGGAAGAACATGTTCGCCTTCTCAATCATCTCCCGCCCTTCGGGGGTAATGGTCTCAGTCACCCTGGCGGTCAGGCGGTCGGCCAGCTTGCGGGTGCCGAACTCGTCCTGCAACTGCCGGTTGCCTGAGTGATAGTCATGGACTCTCACTTTAGTCCTCCCGTTGGTTCTCCCGTTAGTCCTGCCGGCGGCGAAATATCTCGACCGTGGCTGACTCGATGACCGACCCGCGGATGGGCGGGTGTGGTTTCTTCACCCTGACGACGACCGAGTCCACCGGGAATTCCGACAGCACCCGGTCGGCGATGGACTGGGCGGCGGCCTCCAGCAGGTTGCGGGGCTCGCCCTCCATCACTTCTCTCACGGCGCGGTAGATGCGGGCGTAGCTGATGGTGTCGTCCAAGCGGTCCGATCTACCGGCGCGGCCGAGGTCCATCTCCACGGTGAGGTCGACCAGGTACTCCTGCCCCAGCACCCGCTCCTCGGGGTTAACACCATGGAAACCGTAGAACCGCATGCCCTCCAGGATGATGCGGTCGGACGGGGGGAAAGGGTTACTCATGATGAAACGGCCTCAGCGCCCACGGGCCCCCATGGCGTCAATGGCGCCGGCGAAGGCCAACAGGTTCTGGGCCCGTTTCACCACCGGCACATCCACCATCCGGCCGTCCATGGCCAGAGAACCGCGGCCCTCGGCTTCGGCCTGCTCCCAGGCTTCCATTATCTGCCTGGCGTAGGCGGTCTCATCCGGTGACGGGCTGAAGGTTTCGTTGATTATGTCAATCTGGGAGGGGTGGATGGCGAACTTGCCGGTGTACCCCATCTGACGGGCCCGTTTGGCGTCCTCCCGCAGGGCGTCGGGGTCCTGAAAGCGGACGAAGGGCGAGTCCAGGGACGCCACGTTGGCTGCCCTGGCCGCCACCGGGACCAGCGAACGGGGCACCTGGACCTCCTCGCCGGTGTCGGAGCGCTCGATGCCCATGTCGTTGGTGAAATCCTCGGCCCCGAAGGCCAACGCGACGACCCGGGGGGAGGCGGCGGCGATGTCTCGGGCGTCCACCAGCGCACTGGCGGTCTCGGCCCAGGCGACGATCTTGGTCGACCCGAGTTCCACGCCGGCCCGGGGTTCGATGGCACTCAACATCCGGTCCACGTCCCGGATGTTCCAGGTGGACTCGACCTTGCCCAGGCTGATGCCGTAGAGGTCGGGGGAGACGATGGCCTCCAACTCCGGGCGGGTCAGGCCGGTGTCCAGGGAATTCACCCGGACCATGACCCTTTGTCCCTCGCGCCGCAGGGTGGGCACCCACTCCTTGGCCAGGTCCCTGGCGGTGGCCTTCTCGCCGGGAGGGACCGAGTCCTCCAGGTCTACCATGACGATATCGGCGGTGAATTTCCGGGCCCGTTCCAACATGTTGGCCCGGTTGCCGGGCACAAAGATAATGCTGCGGAATAGTTCCATGTTTAGTCGCCGTTCCTGTTCACCGCGGGCTTACACCCGCAGTCTGATGATTGTAGATCGGGCTGATCCAGTCCGACACCGCAAGCCGCCTACTCCATGTCGCCCCAGGTGAGGCCCCACTTGGCGTCCACCTTCAGGGTTACGTCCAGGTCCATGGCGGCGGGCATCTCGTCGAACACCAGGTCCTTCAGGGCGTCCATCTCTTCCTTGGGCATCTCGAAGACCAGTTCGTCGTGCACCTGCAGCAGCATCTTGGTGCGCAGACCCTCCTCGTCCAACCGCTTCTGCACCCGGATCATGGCCAGTTTCATGATGTCGGCGGCGGTGCCTTGGATGGGCATGTTGATGGCCATCCGCTCCGCTCCGCCTCGGACGTTGAAGTTGGGGCTATTGATGTCGGGCAGGTAGCGGCGGCGGCCCAACAGGGTCTCGACGTACTGACTCGCTCTGACTTCGACCTTCACCTTTTCCAGGTATTCGTTGATGCCGGGGTACTTGTTGAAGTAGGCCTCGATGAACGCGGCCCCCTCCTCCCTGCTGAAGCCCGTTTGCTGGGATATTCCGTGGGCCGAGAGGCCGTAGATCACCCCGAAGTTCAACACCTTGGCGATGCGCCGCTGCTCTGCATCCACCTCGTTGACCGGGACGTCGAACATCAGCGAGGCCGTGGAGGCGTGGATATCCTCGCCCCGTTGGAAGGCCTCCAGCAGGCCCGGGTCCTGGGATATGTGGGCCAGCACCCGCAGTTCAATCTGGGAGTAGTCGGCGGAGAACAGCAGCCAGTCGGGGGCGCCATCGGCCACGAAAGCCCGTCTCACCTGACGCCCCAACTCGGTGCGGATGGGGATATTCTGCAGATTTGGGTCGCTGCTGGACATGCGCCCCGTGGCCGAGCCGGTCTGGTTATAGCTGGTATGCACCCGGCCGGTCGCCGGATTCACCATGTCCGGCAGGGCGTCCACGTAGGTCGATTTAAGCTTGGACACCTGACGGTACTCCAGGATCTGGTCCACCACCGGGTGCAGGCCTTTCAGCCCCTCCAGCGAGTTGGCGTCGGTGGAATAGCCGGTCTTGGTGCGTTTGGTCTTGGGCAGGCCGATCTCTTTGAACAGAAGGTCGCTCAGTTGCAGGGGCGAGTTGATGTTCACCGTGTGGCCGATGGACTGGTAGAGGCTCTCCTCCACCTGGAACATCTGCTGCCTCAGGTCCTCCGACATCTCACGCAGGGCGGCGGAGTCCAGCTTGATGCCGTGACGCTGCATGGTCACCAGCACCGGAACCAGGGGCATCTCCATGTCGCTCATCAGCGAGCCCAAACCATCCCTGGCGATGGGCTCCTCGAAGGCCTGGCGGAGACGCCCGGTCATGTCGGCGTCGGCCGCGGCGTAGGGCGCTGCCTGGGCGATGTCCACCTGGTCGAAGGTGACCTGCTTGCGTCCCTTGCCGATCAACTCGGTGATGGGCGTCATCTCCTGGCCCAATACATCCAGCGCCAGGTTCTTGAGTCCCAGTTGTCCCCGGCTCAGGAGGTGGGCGGCGACCATGGTGTCGAAATCGACCCCCTGGCAGTAGATGCCGTGGCTGGCCAATATGGTCATGTCATAGTTGGCGTTGTGAGCGCATTTGCTGATGTCCGGTGACTCGAACAGCGGGCGCACCGCCGCCAAGACCTCTTCCAGCGGCAGTTGCTCTCCCTCCTGATGGCCCACCGGCACGTACCAGGCCACGGCGGGAGCGGTGGAGAAACTTAGGCCCACCAGACCTGCCTGCACGGCGTCCAGACCCGTGGTCTCGGTGTCGAAGGAGAAGCTGCCGGCCTGGCGCAACGCCGCCAGCATCCGGTCCAACTGTTCTCTCGTCTGAACCACGGTGTAGTCGGCGCCTTCGCCCGGGGCCTGCAAATCAGACCCGGCCGCGTCAGACGAACTCCGGGCGCCTACAGTCTCCGGGATGCGGGGGATGATGGTGAAGAACTCAAGCTCGGTCATCAACTGGACCACCGCGTTCCGGTCGAATTGCCCAAACTTCGCCTTTTCCAGGTCCAGTTCCACCGGGCTGTTGCGGTCGATGGTCATCAGTTCCCGGTTCATGAAGGCCCGCTCCTTGTTCTCCGCCAGGGACTCCTTCACGCTGGGGCGGGTCACTTCGTCAAGATGCTCGTAGATTCCCTCCAGGTCCTTGTAATCGTTGAGCAGGGCGATGGCCGTTTTCTCTCCCACCTTGGGGACGCCGGGGATGTTGTCGGAACTGTCGCCCACCAGCGCCTTGAAATCGGGCTGCTGGGCGGAGGTGAGACCCGAATAGCGCTCCGCCAACTCGGCCTCACCGTAGACCTTGCGGTCCTGGATGCTTGAGGCCAGGTCCACCCTCACCCTGGGGGAGATCAACTGGAAGGTGTCCCGGTCGCCGGTGAGGATAACCGAGTCCAGACCCATCTTTTCGGCCTGGGCCGACAGGGTGCCGATGACATCGTCCGCCTCCCAGCCGTCCAATTCGAAAACCGGCACTCCGAAGGACTCCATCAGTTGCTTCACCCGGCCGAATTGGGGCCGAAGCTCTTCGGGGGTCGCCTCCCGCTGGGCTTTGTAGGCTTCGAACTGCTTGTGGCGGAAGGTGGGCGCCGGGGTGTCGAAGGCGATGGCGCAGTAGGCGGGGTTCCACTCCTTGAGTGCCCGCAGGAACACGTTGGCGAAGCCGTAGACCCCGGTCACGTCCTCACCGGTGGCGTTCACCGTCAGGTGCCGCTGGGTGGAGATGGCGCGGAACGAACGGTGGACCATGGCGTGACCGTCCATGATCATCAGCAGGGGCTGACGGTCGATGGACTCCGGGGACTCCGGCGACTCCGGGGTGGCCGGAGAGTTTGATACCTTCAGCTCTTCGTCGCCGAACAGGGGAAGAGTGCGGGCTTCTTCATCCGCCATGGCGGCACCTCAGCAAGCTCGCCGTCAACCGGGAAAACCGGGAAAACCGGCGGCTTTAGTGGCCGCATTATACATTAGCCCATCCTGGTCCGCGCGCCCGTCAGGCGTCAGCGGCGGCGGATGTAAGACCTGGGCCCGCGCCACGGCGAGGAAGCGTTGCCGTCCGTGAGCGGGCTGGTTGGTCCGGCCGGCTTGGTGGGACCGCTATCAC
>JACZXN010000051.1 GCA_022571575.1 Chloroflexota bacterium
GCTGGTGTTCTTCCTGGCGGCCTACCCCGTGTTCTTTCTGTTTCTCAATAGCTTCGTCGTCAGTGACCCCGGCAAGGCCGTCACCTGGGGGTTTGGCGCTTGGATCGCGGCCTTCAACGACACCACCCTGATCGTTGCCTTGGCCAACACCTTCTCCCTCGCCGCCACGCGGATGGTGATCGCCGTCGCCATCGCCATCTTTTTCGCCTGGGCGGTGACCCGCACCGACTTGCCGTTCAAGGGCTTCATAGAGGTCGCCCTGTGGCTTGGCTTTTTTCTTCCCGTCCTGCCCATGACGCTGGGCTGGGTGCTGCTCCTGGACCCCGACTACGGGCTCATCAACAAGGCCCTGATGTATATTTTCGGACTCACCAAGGCGCCTTTGAATGTTTTCTCCTATTGGGGGATCGTATGGTGCCACCTGGCGTTCTCGGTCTCGATCCGGTTTCTCCTCCTATCGCCCGCGTTTCGGAGCATGGACGCCGCCCTCGAGGAAGCGGCCCGCATGTCGGGCAGCAGCAATTTGGGTGCGCTGTTCCGGATCATCATTCCGATCCTGGCACCGGCCATCCTGGCGTCGGTCGCTCTCGGGTTCATCAAGAGCCTGGAATCCTTCGAGATAGAGTGGATATTGGGTAATCCGGCGGGGATTTCCGTCGCCTCGACCAAAATTTACGACTTCCTTCATTGGGAACCGCCCTATTACGGGCGCGCCACGGCGCTGTCGGGGGTATTCTTGGTGACCATCTTCTTCCTTGTTTGGCTGCAAAGAACGCTCATCGGTAGCCGTGAATATACCACCGTTACGGGCCGCGGTTTCTCGGTCAGGCCGATCCGCCTTGGCCCCTGGCGCTGGGTCTGTTGCGGTTTTTGCCTACTGTTTATCTTCGTCATGATCCTGCTGCCCTTGGGGACCTTGATCATGGGGACGTTCATGAACGTGTTCGGGTTCTTCGACCTGGAAACGGTATGGACCATCAGCCACTGGGTAGAGGCCTTCGACGATTCGATCTTCCTCAACAGTCTCATGAACACCTTCATACTGGCCGTTGGCGCCACCCTGATCGGCGTCCTGTTCTACGCCCTGGTCAGTTATGCCGTCATCAAGACCCGTTTCCCGGGCCGGGGATTGATGGATTTCTTTTCCTGGCTGCCATGGGCCTTGCCCGGCGTCTTGCTGAGTTTGGCAATGCTCTGGATCGTTCTTGGCAGCGGCGGCATTTTGCGTTTCATGTACGGCACCGTCATGGTTCTCATCCTGGCGGTCATCATCAAGGAAATGCCGCTCGGCACCCAGATGATGAAGTCGGGAACCATGCAGATCAGCCGCGAGCTGGAGGAATCATCGCGCATGTCCGGGGCGTCCTGGATCACTACCTTCCGCCGCATCATGCTGCCGCTGCTGAACCCCACCCTGATTTCGGTGGGGATCGTGATGATCATCATTTCGGTGCGCGAAATTTCGGCCATCGTCTTCCTCTCGAGCTACAGCTCGCGGACCATTTCCTTGCTGATGATGGACTACATCGAGGATCAGAGCCTGGAAAAGGCGACGGTGATCGGCGTCTTCACGGTCTTCCTGATCTTGACCCTTTTGTTGATCGGCGGGTTGTTGGGATTGCGCAAAGCCCCGGGCGCCGAGGGCCAGGGCCAATAGGCACCCTTCAGCTGTCGAACACCAGGCTCTTGATGACGATGGGCACGTAATCTTCGTCGGCAAGGCGGGCGCCGATATCGATGAAGTCCAGTTCCGACAGGGACACTTCGTCGATACAGGGGAGGCCGACCTCGGAAGACAGGATCTCCCCCACCACCTGGGCGATGTTTTGTTCGAAGACAAGGACGTGGGGGCGGTCCTCGGGCGCCATGTCCACCAGCGCCGCGCGCAGGCCTTGGGCCAGGTCCATGGCCCCGCCCACGTTGCCCACACCCCGCTGGGGCAGCATCCAGTTGGCCAGGTCGCCGGTGGCCGACACCTGGTGGGAGCCCAGGACCGTCACGTCGACATGGCCGCCCCGGATCATGGCGAAGGCCGCCGCCGAATCGAAGAAGGACATCCCGCCGACGCTCTGGAGGTACTGGCCTCCGGCGTTGATCAGGTCGATGTCCTCGTCGCCTTCTTGCCCCGCTTCAACGACGGGCCCGCAGTTAAGGATGCCGCTTTCGCTGTGGTAAAAGACGGTCCGGCCCTCGGGCACAAAGCTGGAGACCATGGTTGGGATACCGATGCCCAGGTTCACGTAGGCGCCGTCGGGCAACTCCTTGGCGACCCGCATGGCGACGATCTCCCTGGGCAGACGCTCCTTATCGGCTAACGATGTCATCAGTTGGACCTGTACTTGAGATTATACCCACTCGGCGTTTTAAACAGGATCAAAGATATGCGGAGAAGTCCGCCGGCCGGAGTACGATGCGGTCGATGAACAGGCCTGGGGTGACGATCTCCTCGGGGCCCAATTGTCCCGGTGCCACGATCTCGTCGACCTCCACCACCGTTACCCTGGCCGTGGTGGCCATCACCGGGTTGAAGTTCCGGGAGGTGCCCTTGTAGACCACGTTGCCCAGGGTATCCGCCTTGTGGCCCCGGATGATGCAGAAATCGGCCCGCAACCCCTTCTCCAGTATGTATTCTTTGCCGTCGATGGTCCTGGTCTCTTTGCCTTCGGCCAGCAGGGTACCCACCCCGGTGGGCGTGTAGAACGCCGCCACTCCCGCCCCGCCGCAGCGGAGACGCTCGGCCAAAGTCCCCTGGGGCACCACCTCCAGTTCTGTCTCGCCCCGGTTGTAGGCCTCCTCGAAGGCGCTGGGCCGGGAGGCTGATGGCGACACGGGGTAGGACGCGGTGGCCTTGGCCACCTGGTTGTTCTCAACCAGGATGCTATGGTCGATGATGTTGGGCGCTCCGAACCCGCTGACCCGGGCGACCCCGGCAGTGTTGCTGATCAACTCCAGTCCCTTAACGCCCAGGTCGCGCAGTCCCACCATCAAGTAGTGGGCCATCCCGCCGGGGCCGGCGAAGCCGTCAACGTTGATGACCGCACCTTCAGGCACGTCCTTGAGGGCCTCCACCGCGCTGGGGTAGACCTTGTTGGGCATTTCCAGGGATGGGACTTGAAAGGTCATTTCCTTGACGCCGGATGAGACGGTCAGCGGCGCATCCGTGATGGCAATTACCTCTTCGGCGGTCCAACCGGGCGCTGTCTCCACCAACTCGAGACCCGAGGGACCGGCGTTCATCACCGCCACGCCGGTGATGATTATGTTGACCTGGCCGGCCCCGTCCACCGGCAGGCTGCACTTCTCAACGATGTTCGACCGGCCATCCGGGCTTTGGTGGGGCATAACCGCCACCACCCTCGAAGCCCCGTAGGCCATGTCCACCGCCGGTCCGGGGGCGAACAACCCTTGGGTTGCCCCGGTCGTCCAGTGGACGAAATCTCCGTTGGCGGCCACCTGGACCGGCTGCAGGAAGGCGATATCAGTATGCCCGCCCCGAAGGATGCCTGCAATGTCCACCACTCCAGTGTAAGCGCCGCCGGGCAGCATCATCACAGGTTGGCATTCCTGGTCCGCGGCATCTTTGTCCCGGCCTTGGAATCCTAGAAAACCACTATCCGAGACCAGCCATACACCACTTCCGTTGGTCAGTTCGCTGGGCAAGCTGCAGGGCAAGCCCGGACCCAGAGCGGCCACGGCTCCGGCAAAAAGTTCCTGGGCGGCGCGGCGGATCAAAAAAGACCGTTCTAGAGGTGTTCCAGGCATCTGCGGATGATCTCCTGTGGTTAGGCGGACAATACCAGGCGGTCGATGAATATGGCTTGGGTGATGACCAGTTCCGGGTCTAGCCCACCCGGCTCGACCACCCGGTCAACCTCAACCACCGTGACCGCGGCGGCCATGGCCATGGTGGGGTTCCAGTTGCGGCCGGTCCCTTCGTACACCATGTTGCCCAGGGTATCGGCGGTCGTGGCCCTCAGCAGGGCGAAATCGGCCTTCAGAGCAAATTCTAAGACGTGGTCTTTGCCGTCGAACCGGCGCGCCTCTTTGCCCTCGGCGAACCTGGTGCCCACGCCGGTGGGCAGGAACACGCCGCCGATGCCCGCGCCGCCCGCTCTCAGCCGCTCGGCCAAGACCCCTTGGGGCACGACTTCCAGTTCCAACTTGCCCGACTCCCACAGCTCTTTCACCGGGCCGCCGTGTTCCGGGTGAAACGGCAGGGGCGAGACCATCTTCTTGACCTGTCCGCCGGCAACCAAGTCACCGACGCCAAAGGCGCCTGATTCCTGGATCCACGCACCCTGGCAGATCAGGGTCAGATCGCCAACCCCGGTCTCGGCCAGCCCGCGGAGCAGTTTCTCCGGCTCCCCGCGCCCGGACCAACCGGCGATCAGCACAACCGCTCCGTCGGTGACGTCCTCCAAGGCCGCCCGGGCCGAGGCGAAGACCTTGCTCCGACTGGAGGAATTTCCGGGAACGCTGGTCATGGGAACTTTCCTGTATCCATCTGGCTGGGCGTTTTCAGCAGCAAAGCATTATAGCGGCACCCGGCCGGATATACCACGGTGAGGGCGTTCGCCGCGGCCCACGAAAAAGCCGCCCCATCCTTCCGTGGAAGGACGGGGCGGCTTTCGTACGCGCTGAGTCTGGGAAGGACTTAGAAGTCCATTCCGCCGCCCGGAGGCATGGCCGGCATGGCCGGTTTATCCTGGGGGATCTCGCTGATCACGGACTCGGTGGTGAGCACCATGGCCGCGACGCTGGCTGCGTTCTGCAGGGCGGACCGGGTCACCTTGACCGGGTCGACGATGCCACGTTCCATCATCGGACCGTATTCGCCGACCTCAGCGTCATAGCCGTAGTCGTCGGCTTGCTGTTTGACCTGGTTGAGGACGACTGCGCCCTCGAATCCGGCGTTCTCGACGATCAGCTTCAGGGGCTGATCGAGGGCGCGGCGGATGATCTCCACGCCAACCCGCTCGTCGGGGGGCAGGTCGCCGAAATTGTCCAGGCCGCGGGCGGCGCGGACCAGGGCAACCCCGCCGCCCGGGACGATGCCTTCTTCCACCGCCGAACGGGTGGCGGAAAGGGCGTCTTCGACCCTGGCCTTGCGCTCTTTTAGCTCGACCTCGGTGGCCGCTCCGACCTTGATCACGGCAACGCCGCCGGACAGCTTGGCCATCCGCTCTTGGAGCTTCTCCCGGTCAAACTCAGAGGTGGTGTCTTCGATCTGGGCCTTGATCTGGTTGATCCGGCCCTGGATGGCGTCTTCTGAACCCTTGCCCTCGACGATGGTAGTCTCGTCTTTGGTTGACGTCACGCTGCGGGCGTTGCCGAAGTCCTCGATGGTGGCGGTGTCCAGCTTCTGGCCGGTCTCCTCACTGATCACGGTGCCGCCGGTGAGGATGGCGATGTCTTCCAACATAGCCTTCCGCCGGTCGCCGAAACCAGGGGCCTTGATGGCCAGTACGCTGAGGGTGCCGCGGAGCTTGTTGACCACCAGGGTGGCCAGGGCTTCGCCGTCCACATCCTCGGCGATGATCACCACGTTCTTTTTACCGACCTGGAGCAGTTTCTCCAGGGCGGGAAGCAGGTCGGCCACGGCCGAGATCTTCTTGTCGGTGATAACGATGGTGGGGTCTTCCAGCACCGACTGCATGCGGTCGGGGTTGGTGATGAAGTAGGGGGAGATGTAACCGCGGTCGATCTGCATCCCCTCGACGTATTCGATCTCGTCTTCCAGTCCCTTGGACTCTTCAACGGTGATCACGCCGTCTTTGCCGACCTTTTCCATGGCCTCGGCGATGGTCTGGCCGATGGCTTCTTCGTGGGCGGAGAGGCTGGCCACCTGGCCGATGCGCTCCTTGGTCTCAACGACCTGGGACATGGCCTGGACTTCTTCGACAACGGATGCCACTGCTTTCTCGATGCCCCTTTTGATGGCCATCGGGTCGGCGCCGGCGGTTACGTTCTTGAAGCCTTCATGGATGATGGCCTGGGCCAACACAACGGAGGTGGTGGTGCCGTCGCCAGCGGCGTCGTTGGTCTTGGTGGCGGCTTCTTTCAGTAGCTGCGCGCCCATATTTTCAAATGCATCGGGCAGTTCGATCTCTTTGGCGATGGTCACGCCGTCGCTGCACACCTGGGGTGGGCCAAACGACTTGTCCAACACCACATTCCGGCCCTTGGGACCGAGGGTCACTTTCACTGCATCGGCCAAGATATCGATTCCGACACGGAGTGACTTCCGCGCTTCCTCGGCGTAGGCCAACTTCTTTGCTGGCATCCTATTCCTCCTGTAGATGGGTCAAGGCTGGGCTGCTGCCCGCCCTGTTTGATGGTTCCAAAGTGAATTTGCTTGGGTGGTTCCTGGGCTAGTCGATCTTCGCCAGAATATCGCTTTCCCGAAGGATCAAAAGCTCGTCATCGCCGTCTTTGTACTCTGTGCCGGCGAACTTGGAGTAGATGACGCGGTCTCCCTTGGCAAGCTCCATGGGAATCCTGTTTCCATCATCGCTGACCCTGCCGGGCCCAACTGCGACGACCTCGCCCTCCTGGGGCTTTTCTTTGGCGGTATCAGGCAGGTAGATGCCACCCTTGGTTGTCTGTTCGCCCTCGCTGGGCTTCACAACCACACGTTCTCCCAATGGCGTAAAATTTGCCACCACGGCCTCCTTACTATATCGCCGGGGAATATGGTTGCCCGGCATTAAACTCAGATGGGGTTAGCACTCTCAACCCGAGAGTGCCAAGCTATGGTAGAACGGGCACAAGACCTTGTCAAGATTGACGTGTCCGGCCTAGTATTTAGGGGTTGTTTCGAGGCCGCGGTTAAGCACCGTTTCCTCGTCCTGAATCCAATTTTAAATCTACCTGAAATCGTACAGAAATCCAGAGGAGAAGCCGGCATCGCCATACACCCTATAACAACCGGGCCTGTGCTCCTGTCGCTGAATGCCAATGTCGCAACCATCACTTTAGACCGGCCGGATAACGGCAACCGGGTCGACCAAGAGATGGCTGACGCCCTGGGCGAAGCTTGCCGTCTCATCGCGGAGGACGACGGTCTTCGCCTGGTAGTGCTGACCGGCAACGGCAACGTCTTTTCTATCGATGACGGGAGCGCCCCTACCGCAAAACCCGGCGCGCCGGTCGCCGCCCTGGCGGTCCCGGTCTTGGTGGCGTTGAACGGGGATGCCACCGGTCCCGGTCTGGAGTTGGCGCTGGCGGGAGACCTGCGCATCTGCGGGCCTTCCGCCCAATTCGGATTTCCCGGTCTGACCCGGGGCGTACTACCCCAAGACGGCGGCACACAACGGCTGCCGCGTCTGGTGGGGCCGTCCTGGGCCAGAGACATGCTGCTGACCGGCCGGATGGTGGATGCCAAAGAGGCGTTGTCCATCGGGTTGGTGAACCGGGTAGCCGCCGGTTTGGATACGCTGATCGCTGAGTTGACCGAGCAGATAACGGCGGGAAGCCCATTGGGCGCCCGATACGCCAAGGAAGCAGTGGGCAAGGGGATGGACCTATCTTTGGACCAAGGACTGGCGCTCGAAGCCGACCTGAACGTTATACTTCAGTCCACGTCCGATCGGGCCGATGGAATCAAGTCGTTCTTGGAAAAACGTGGCCCGAAGTTTACTGGGTCTTAAAGGTGCACCCCATCATAAATATGACGAAGGAAACCCTGTGAAGTTAAAACTGGACCTCCACACCCATGTGTGGGAGGCGTTCAATTTCGTGCCGCCGTCCGTGGAGATCGCGGAGAAGGTGGTTACTCAGATCAAGTCCAAGGGCATCGACGGCATCGGCATCACCGACCACCACAATAAGGAATGGGCCTTTGAATTCCGCGAGTTGGTGGAGAAGCACTTTCCCGGACAGGTCCACATCCTGCCGGGCTGGGAGATCGAGATCCGGCCCGAGGCCAACCCCTTCGCCGAGTACCAGGTGGCCGAGCTTTTCCTTCCCGGCGGCGGGGTCTTCCGCACCTACTGCCACCCCGGTTATTACTCCCCCGAGATACTGATCGAGCCGGATATCCACGCCATCGAGATCGACAACTACATCCACAACTGGCACATCCGGAAGGACCAGGTGGCGGAGGTGGCATCGGAACACGACCTGATGCTGTTCGAGGTCAGCGACGCCCACAACCTGGAGAACATCGGCCTGCGCTACACCGAGGTGGAACTGGACGACCTGTACGCCAGGGCCGTACCCCAGGATTAGCCGTGCAGACGCCCGCGGACGACGGCCCCGCTACGGACGCCTTCGAGACCCTGCTGTTCCAGAAGCGCGGCGCGGTGGCCCATATCTCGTTGCGCCGGCCCCAGGTGGCCAATGCCTATAACATGCAGATGAGGGACGATTTCTCCCAGGCATTGGATGCGGTGCGGGACGACCCAGAGGTGCGAGCGCTGTTGATAACCGGCGAGGGGCGCGGCTTCTGCGCCGGCGCCGACCTGACCGAGTTCGGCACGGCTCCGTCCCAGGTGATCGCCCGGCAGGTGCGGTGGGAGCGGGATGTTTGGGGGCAACTGGTAAACTTGGACAAACCCGTGGTGGCAGGGGTGCACGGGTACTGCATCGGCTCCGGGCTGGAGATCGCCCTGCTCTGCGACCTGAGGATCGCCGCCACCGG
>JACZXN010000052.1 GCA_022571575.1 Chloroflexota bacterium
CACCTCGACGGTGCCCATGATGATGATCGGCGCGGCCACCCCGGAACAGGAGAAGGAATACCTGCTGCCGTCGGTGGACGGAGACCTGCACTACGCCTTCGCCCAGACCGAGCCCAACGCCGGCTCCGACCCCGGCGGCATGATGCAGACCAGGGCGGTCCTGGACGGCGACGACTGGGTGCTGAACGGCACCAAAACCTTCATCTCCGGGGCCGCCACCGCCGACTACCTCCTGGTCCAGGCGGTGACCGACCCGGAGAAGCGCCAGCGCGGCGGCATCACCATGTTCATCATCGACAACCCGTCGCCGGGCCTCAGCTTCGACCCCATCCGGCTCTGGATCAACCCCACCAAGGCCCAGCAGTTCACGGTCAACCTGGACAACGTGCGCCTGCCCCGGACCAAGGTCCTGGGGGAGGTTGGCCAGGGGTTCACCCTGGGACAGAAATGGCTGGTGCACCACGACCGGCTGCTGCGCGGCTCCATGGCCACCGGCATCTTGAGCCGGGCATTGGAGATGGCCATCGCCTGGGCCAAGGAACGGGTCACCTACGGGAAGCCCATCGCCGACCGGCAGGCCATCCAGTGGATGCTGACCGACGTCTACATCGACATCATGACTCTCCGCGCCTCGACCAGGGAGACGGCCATCCGGGCCGACAACGGCGAAGACGTGCGGGTGGAAGCCTCCATGATCAAATACTGCGCCGGGGAATGGGGCTGGCGGAGCATCGACAAGATCATGCAGATCTTCGGCGGGACCGGCGAGACCCTGGACCTGCCCATCGCCCACTGGTACCACATCCTGCGCCACGCCCGCATCGGCGGCGGCACCTCGGAGATCCACAAGTTCGTCATGGCCCGGGGCCTGCTGGACGGGAGAGTGTCTTTTCAAGGGTAGCCGCGGGATAGGGGTAGCGGAGGGCCAGACCGGTATTCCAGGCGGCTCCGAGGATGATTCAGGGGTAAATCAGGCCGGCAAACACCGACGGTTCCCCACGGCGGCACGGTAGAATTTTCTAGCGGAGCGGCCTTACCGCCCCCGTCCATATTTTCGCCGCCGGCTCAATGATCGTTCATCCATGGCTCAACCGGCCCAAATCACCCACACCTCGCCCCACGCCAACCTGCAGGTCAAAGACCAGTCGGGACAGGTCTCCTGTTTCAATTGCGTGATCGAGACCTACCAGACTCAGGCGTACAACCTGGCCCGGCGCATGCTGAGTGACTGGGCCCTGGCGGAGGACGCGGTGCAGGAAAGCTTCGTCTCGGCCTACCGCGCTTTCAACCGGTTCCGGGGCGAGAACCTGACCGCCTGGGTGCTGAGGATCGTCTCCAACACCTGCCGGGACATGCTGCGCGCCCGCAAGGCCCGGCCCACCCTCTCCCTGGACCCGCTGCCCACCGGCGACGGCAACGGGCCCCAGGGCCCCAGCGCCGTGGACCTGCCGTCCCACGAGCCGTCCCCCGAGGACCGGGCCGAGCAGTCGGAACTCAGAGAGACCATCCAGGCCGGACTGGACACCCTCCAAGAGGACCAACGTCTAGCGGTGTTGCTGGTGGACGTGCACGGCCTGACCTACGAAGAAGCGGCCCAGTCCATGGGCTGTTCGTTGGGCACCGTGAAGTCCCGGGTCAGCCGGGGCCGGGGCGGTCTGCGGGACTACCTGCGTCAGACTGGGGAACTTTTACCCTCTCGTTTCCGTCATGAAGAGTAGTTGAGCTATGTGGCTACTGAGATCGGGGCATAAGCATATCGCCCAGGACACGCTCAGCGAGTACCTGGACGGACGGCTGCGGGGCCGGCGCCTGGAACGGGCCGAGCGGCAGCTTCAAATATGTGACGCCTGCCGCCGGGAGCTGGAGGAGTTGCAGGCCACGGTGGCCATGATGCGGCAGTTGCCCATGGAGCCGCCGCCCCGCAGCTTCGTCATGTCCGCCCCTCCGCCTGAACCGGCGCGGGCCCGGCCGGCCCTGGCCCTGCGCGCGCCCAACTGGGTCTACGCCGGGGCCGCGTCCGTCGCCGCCCTGGCCCTGGCGATAACCGTGTCGGTGGACGCCACCGGCGGGCTATCGCCGGACCCGCTCCGCCGGGATGTCGAAATAACCACCCTGGCTCCCGCCCCCGCTTCGGAACAGATCACCATCACGTCCGGCCCCGCCGCCGAGCCGGCCATCGAGTCAGCCTCACGGCCCGAGGAGCCACCGGAGTCTGGGAATGATGGAACGGCCCCGCCTTCGCTGGCGGCTGCCGCGCCAAGCCCGCCGGCCACCGACCAACTGATTCAGGTGGCGCCGGCGGGCGAAGGAGCGACGGCCCTTGGGGCGGAGAAAGCTCCGTTGGCAACCTCTGCTCCGGAAGCAGCCGCTGCCGCGGCGCCCCAGGATGCGGGAGCAACCCTTACAGAATCAACCCGCGCCGAAGCCGCCTCCACCGCCGTTGTCCCCGAGGAAACCCCAGCCCAGCGCGCCGGAGGCGCGGACCGGGGCATTTCCCCGGTTGAGAACCAAACCGCCAAAACGCTGACCATCGAGGCCCCCGCCCCGCTCCCGGAACCGGCTGGGCCGGCGCGGTTCGACGAGGATGGGGGCAACGGCACCTCGGTCTGGTGGCGTGTGTTGGAAGCCGCCGCCGGGACGTTGACCGTGGTTTTCCTGGCCGGTCTGGCCCTCCGCCGGCGCGCCAGCCGTAGGGACGCAGCTTAGACCCTGTTGCTCCGGCCCTTGGTAACCCGCATATTCGCTGGTTTTCGTGGCTCGGGAACTTTTCCGCCGGCGCCTCCGTCTTAAGCCATGTAAGCAGATCCGCTGGGCGAGATCCTCACCAAGATCCGGTGGGAAATTTAGGAGAGATGAACAATCATGGTCCAAGCAGTTATACGAAGTAAGAAGATGCTGATCCTAGTCGGCGCGGCGCTCATCCTGTTGTTGGCGGTGGCCTGCGGTTCCAACGGCAACGGCGACGCCGGCTCAGGGACCGGTGGCGGTGTTTCCGCGTCCGACCTGTCCAGCCTATTGGCCGCCGCTGGAGGGCCCGAAGCAGCCGCCCGGCTGCTCCAGTCGGGTTCCAGCGCCAACACCGGCATCTGGGTCAACGGCGCCGGCAAGGCAAGCGGCGAGCCGGACCTGGGAATAATCAGCCTTGGAGTGGAAGCCCTGGCCGACACGGCGGCTGAAGCCCGCGGGCAGGCGGCTGAAGCCATCGAGAGGACCATCTCGGTCCTAAAGAGCAACAACATCGAGGACCGGGACATGCAGACCAGTCAGTTCAGTATCAGCCCTCGTTACAACACCCACGAAGTGACAAGGTGCACGGACAGTGCCATTAAGGTGGATCCTTCCACCGGAAGGGTGCTAGTCGTCCCTGCTCCGGGAGCGCCAATCACCGAGCTTGAGATGGTCCAAGAATCCAAGGGCAGCGAGTGCCGGGTAGAATTCGAGCGGGTACTGATCGGGTACCAGGTGACCAATACCCTGACGGTCAAGGTCCGCGACCTGGACAACATGGGCGCCATCATCGACGGCGTGACCGAAGCCGCCGGTGACCTGGTCCGCATCAACCGCGTCAGCTTCACCATCGAGGACACCAAGCCCCTCCAGAACGAGGCTCGCGAAGAGGCCATCGCCGACCTGCTGGCCAAAGCCAGCGCCATGGCCGCTCTGGCGGGAGTTGAACTGGGAAAGCTGGTTTATCTGACGGAGTCCGGCGGCGGGGTCCCGCAGTCCTTCGCCAGGTTTGAGTCCGCCGCAGCGTTCGGATTCGCTGGCGACCAGTCCACCAGCATCCTGGCCGGGGAATTGGACGTGAACGTGAGCGTGCAGGGAGTTTTCAGCATCGCTCCTTAGCACCGATGAATCCGCCAGCCATCCCATGGCAACAGGGCGGGGTCTTTTGGACCCCGCCCTGCTTTATTCCGGACACTCTCGAGAGACCGATGTGGTTCTCACTTGCGGGTCAATTCCAACGTTGTTAGAATTTTGCCACCTGGGGCTTCGAAGCAATCCTCAAACAAGATCACCACCAGACCAACCACGGGAGCAACATGGTCTTAATCGACCGGAGCATCCAAGAAAACCTGGGCAACAAGCGCCAAAGCCAGACAGTCGCCGCCGCCAGCCGGTTTCATCAAGACTCCGCCCTGCTAGACCCCGCTGAGCGGGATCGCGGCCAGGCGGCCTAGCCCGGTCGATGAGCCACATGCGCAGCGCCGTTCGATTGGCCCAAGAGGCAGTTGGGTCCACCAGCCCCAATCCGGCCGTGGGTGCGGTGCTGGTCAAAGATGGGGCCGAGGTCGGCGCCGGCGCCACCCAGCCCCCCGGCCAAGACCATGCCGAGATAGCCGCCTTGAAACAGGCCTCCGGCCAGGCCGAGGGCGCCACCCTCTACACCACCCTGGAACCCTGCTGCACCTGGGGCCGGACCCCGCCCTGCACCAAAGCCATCATCCAAGCGGGCATCGCCGAGGTCCATTTCGCGGTGATAGACCCCAACCCCGGCGTGTCCGGCAAGGGGCGGGACGAATTGGCCGCCGCGGGCATCCGGGTGGTGCTGGAAGAGGCCGAAGGGGCCCGCGAGCTGTACGAGGCCTTCGCCAAGCACATCACCACCGGCACGCCATTCGTCACCACCAAGTACGCCATGACCCTGGACGGCAAGATCGCCACCCACACCGGCGACTCCAAGTGGGTCACGGGGCCCGAGGCCAGGGGATTCGTGCAGCGCCTGCGCCGGGTCTGCGACGCCATACTGGTGGGTGTCAACACGGCGCTGACCGACGACCCCTACCTGACCGCCCGCGACGACGACGGCAATCCCCTGGAGCGCCAGCCGCTTCGGGTCGTTTTGGACAGCGTCTGCCACACCCCCGTCGCGGCCATCATGTTCCGCCAACCCGGGGCCACCCTCATCGCCACCACCGAGGCCGCCCCGGACTCACGGGTCGAGGCCCTGGAGCAGGCGGGCGCCGAAGTGGTTGTGCTGCCCTCCGGGGAAGACCGGCGGGTGGACCTGCCGGCGTTGCTGAGTCATCTGGGGTCCAGGGGAGTGGTGAACCTGTTGGTGGAGGGCGGTGGCTCGGTGCACGGGGCATTCTTCGATATGGGACTGGTGGACAAGGTCTACGCCTTTGTGGCCCCGGTGATCGTCGGCGGCGAAACGTCTCTCTCCCCGGTTGAGGGCTCCGGCGTGTCCGTCATGGCCAACGCCTGGCGCCTGGTTGAAACACGCTCCGAGCAGATTGGACCGGATTGGCTCATAATAGGGTATCCACGGAAACAATCGCCTGTGGAGTTGGACGAGCCGGACATATAATAGGCGCGGGGCTTGAAGGAATAAGATGTTTACCGGAATCATAGAAGAGGTGGGCGTCGTCGCCAAGATCAGCGGCAACGCCATGACCGTCCGGGCGGCAAAGGTCATGGAGGACCTGAAGTTGGGAGACAGCATCGCCGTCAACGGCGCCTGCCTCACCGCCGTCGGCTTCGGTGAAAGTGGGGAAAACGGGAAAAGCGAGTTCTCGGTGGACCTTTCGCCGGAAACCATGCGGCGGACCGCTCTGGGCGGACTCTCGGAGGGCCGGCCGGTAAATCTGGAGCGTGCCCTCTTGGTCAGCGACCGGATGGGCGGCCACATCGTACAGGGCCACGTGGACGGAACTGGCCGTGTTATGTCTACCAAACCGGAGGGTGACTCCGTTATCTTTCGTATCCGAGTCCCCAAGCGTTTAGACCGCTATATCGTGGAGAAAGGTTTCGTTGCGGTTGACGGCATCAGTTTGACCGTGGTAAAAAGAGGTGCCTCAACGTTCACACTCGCTGTGATACCATACACGCTAGAGAATACTAATTTGGCTTCTTTATCGGTAGGCGACCGTGTGAACCTTGAGGCGGACATCCTGGCCAAGTATGTAGAGAGTCTTCTGGACCGGTGATCCGGGTCCGGGGACAACGCGTCTTAAGGACAACATCATGCCTCTGTGCAGTCTCGAAGAAGGGCTTGAAGAGCTAAAAGCGGGCCGGTTTCTCATCGTAGTTGACGATGAGAGCCGGGAAAACGAAGGCGACCTCGTGATGCCCGCCGAGATGGTGACCCCCGAGGCCGTCAACTTCGTCGTCACGCACGCCCGGGGCCTGCTCTGCATGCCAATCATCGGCGAGCGCCTGGACGAACTCCAGATGCCGCTGATGGTCAGCCAGAACGGCTCGGAAAAGAACCAGACCGCCTTCACCGTGTCGGTGGACTACAACGTGAACACCACCACCGGCATCTCGGCCGGGGACCGCGCCGCCACCATCCTGGCGATGCTGGACCCAGCGGTCAAACCCGAGGAATTCACCCGTCCCGGCCACCTCTTCCCGCTGCGGTACCATCCCGGCGGCGTGCTGGCCCGGGCCGGTCACACCGAAGCTGCCGTAGACCTCTGCGAGATGGTCGGCATGTACCCCGCCGGCATCGTCTGCGAGATCATGGATGAAGACGGCTCCATGTCCCGGCTACCCTCCCTGGAGGAGTTCGCCGAGGTCCACGGACTCAAGATCCTGAGCATCGCCCAGATCATCGCCCATCGCCGCCGGACCGAGCGCCTGATCGAGCGCGTCGCCGAGGCCCGCCTCCCGACCCGCTTCGGCAAGTTCAAGGCCATCGCCTACAAGAGCCACGTGGACCAGGGCGAGCACATCGCCCTGACCATCGGAGAATGGAGCGAGGACGATCCCGTCCTGGTGCGCATCCACAGCGAATGCCTTACCGGAGACGTCTTTGGCAGCCTGCGTTGCGACTGCGGAGAGCAGATCGAACTGGCCTTACAGCAACTGGCCGAAGCGGGCAGCGGTATCTTCCTCTACATGCGCCAGGAGGGCCGGGGCATCGGACTCCACAACAAGATCAAAGCCTATTCCCTGCAGGACCAGGGCCTGGACACCGTCGAAGCCAACGAGACCCTGGGCTTCGAGCCTGACCTGCGGCACTACGGCGTGGGGGCGCAGATACTCCGCGACCTGGGCGTGCGTAAGCTCAAGCTGTTGACCAACAACCCCAAGAAGGTGGTCGGCCTTTCCGGATTCGACCTGGAGATCGTTGACCGTATCCCCGTGGAAGCCGAAGTGACCGACGAGAACCGCACCTACATGAAGACCAAGAAGGCCCGCATGGGCCACATCCTGGGCAACTGCTAGCACCCATCTATCACCGACCGAACCAGCCGAATAAAAGCCCGCCTGAGGCGGGCTTTTATTTTTGGCCTTTTGCCGGGCCTACTGTCCGACTTTGGACAACAGGTAGGCTTGGATAAATCCGTCGATATCACCGTTCAACACGGCGTCCGGATTGGTGCTCTGCAGGTTGGTGCGGTGGTCTTTCACCGACTTATAAGGGTGCAGCACGTAACTTCGGATCTGGCTCCCCCATTCGGCGGCCAACCGTTCACCCCGGAAATTGGCCTCTTCTTTGGCCCGCTCCTCGGCCTGCCGGGCCAGCAGCCTGGCCTTCATGATGCGAATGGCATACTCCCGGTTCTGGTGCTGGGAACGCTCGTTCTGACAGGAGACCACGATGCCGGTGGGGATGTGGGTCAGCCGGACCGCCGAGGCCACCTTCTGCACGTTCTGCCCGCCGGGGCCGCTGGAACGGAAGGTGTCCATCTTGATGTCTTCCGAACGTATCTCCACCTCCGGTTCGTCCTCGGCGGTGGGCAGCACCTCCACCTGGGCGAAAGAGGTCTGGCGCAGGTTATTGGGATCGTAGGGGGACAAACGCACCAGCCGGTGGACGCCGCGTTCGGCGGCCAGCAATCCGAAGGCGTGGGGCCCGCCCACCTCCAGGGTGGCGCTTCGCAGCCCCGCTTCCTCCCCGTAGGAGAGGTCCATAACCTCCAGGGGCCGCTTCCCAGCCTCCGCCCAACCGCAGTACATCTGCATCAGCATCTCGGCCCAGTCCTGAGCGTCGGTGCCGCCGGCGCCGGCGTGGATGGACACGATGGCGGGCCGGTCGTCGTAGGGGCCGGAGAGGGTGAGGTTGATCTCTTCGCTGGCCAGGGCCTTGGACAGCTCTTCCGACTCCGCTTCCAACTGTTCGTGGAGCGACGAATCGTCTTCGGCCAGGGCCAGTTCGGTGAGTTCCAATAGATTTTGAGAGCGGGACTCCAGGTCCCGCCAGAGGGCCACGGTGTCTTTCAACCGGCCCAGTTGCTGCATCTTCCGCTGCGCGGCTTGGTGGTCGTCCCAGTAGCCCGGTTCGGCCGCCTCGCGCTCCATGACGCTGATGGCGTCTTCTTTACCAGCCAGGTCAAAGACGCTCCACCACCGACGCGATCTTTTGGTTGAGGGTCGATAGGTGTTGTCTCAGTTGCTCCATGGTCCGGTCTCATCTCCTTGATTGTTTCTGGGGGCAGTTTCTTGGGGTGAATACTTGGGGAAATCCGGTTCTGGCAAAGGTCGATGATCCACGCCCTGCGCCCCTTCGATTATATCAGCAGACCGTCCCTCGACCCCACCGGCGGATGCCCGGTCCCGGCCGCTTCTGAATCGGACCAGCCCTGGCCCCTCAGCCGATGCCCAGTTGGTCCGCCAGCCAGGAGAGCTGTATCTGGGCGTGTTCGTTACCGC
>JACZXN010000053.1 GCA_022571575.1 Chloroflexota bacterium
TCCCCAGAGCAGTTCCATGCGGAAACCGCCTGGGTTCAGGGGCTGGCGCGAGGTCAAGACCGTGCGGGAGACGGCGGCGATGCTGGGCAGCGCCTCGCCCCGGAATCCCAGGGTGGCGATGGCGTCTAGCTGCTCTTGGCTGTCGATCTTGCTGGTGGCGTGACGCTGGAAGGCGATGGCCACTTCTTCGGCGGGGATCCCGTGGCCGTCGTCGATGACCCTGACCTGCTCCACGCCCCCCGCCTTGATCTCCACGGTGATCCGGCTGGCCCCGGCGTCGATGGCGTTTTCGACCAGCTCTTTAACCACCGAAGCCGGGCGTTCCACCACCTCGCCGGCGGCGATCTTGGCGGCCAGGTCTGGCGAGAGGACTTTAATGGGCATGACGGAGTCCCCGCCCGAAAACGGTCAGATCAAAGAGGGTCGGATCAGGTAGGGTCAGACCTAAGAAGCCCAGACCGAAGAGGATCAGAAAAGGGGAACGGTGGAGCCCTTCTTGCGGTACTGCTTGTCTTCCGAGGTGCCCGTGGCGGAGTAGTCGGTGACTATGCGGAAGATGCGCTGCATCTCTTTGTCCACGGACCGCTTGAAGAAGTAGGGCGGGACCCACACGCCGCCGAAGGCGGCGACCACCTCCGGATAGTCGTCGATGACAAAGTCGGGCTCGAAGGGCACGCCCAACTCCTCCAGACGTTCGTGGAAATGGTGAGTCGGTTTCTCGTAGACGCCGCTCACGAACGGGTTCAATTCGAATTTGTTGACGACTTCCCAACGCTCACCCATCCCGGACCAGATATAGATCTTGTGGTTCTCGTCCAATAACGCCTGGAAAGTTTCCTTGGTGTCCGGCCTCAGGCTATTGTCCAACCCGAGGATGGTGTAGTCCACATCGAAGAAGATATTCATGGACGGCTAACGGGCTCTCTTTCTCTAGATTTTCTTGAAGATTGATTCTCTCGGGCCACGATTATAGCCCAGACGATCCCCAGATTCATTGTAGCAACTCGCCGGTTATATCAAATAATTAACCGGAAACCGGGCGGGTTAAACGGCTTCGGCGATGGCCGCTTCCACCGCGGCGTTCCCGCCGCCGACCATCAGCTTGCCGCCAACCTTGAGCAGGGGCCGGCGCACCAACTTGGGCTCCCGCAGCATCAAGCCGACCATCTCATCGTCCGAGAGTTCTTTATCGGCCAGACCCATCTTCTTCAAGCTGGGACTGCGGCGGGCGAAGATGTTCTCCGTGCCGGCCATGGACGCCAGCTCCCGGATCTCCGCCTCGCTCAGGGTGTCCTTGAAGAAATCCCGTTCCGCTACCTCAAGTCCTTTCTGTAAGAGCAACTCTCTCACTTTGCGGCAGGTCGATCAACGGGGCCACCAGTAGAATTCGACGGTCTGGCTCAATTCCGCCTCCAAAAAAGCCCTGGAAAGATGGGTGCGAGGACCGGGGCGCAGAAAATCCCCGGAGTATCTTATACCCTCGGCCCGCCGGTGGAAAGGGGCCTTGCCTCAACGGCGATATCGACGACCCGTCACATCGCAACCTGGAAGCCTCCCCCTGTCGCCTCGAGCGAAGCGAGCGGTCTCGTTCCCTCTGCTCCGTCATCTCCCCAGTTGAAACGAGATTCTTCGTCGCTTCACTCCTCAGAATGACAGTTTTGAGGCAAGCTCGGGAAAAGGCCCAGCTCAAAACCGGTCAACCTTCTTCTTGGGCCTCCTTCTGAAGTTCGAAGAGTTTGTTTATGGCCTCCAGGGGCGTCAGGTTGGGGATATCCAGCTCTTTCAGCAGCCCCTGCAGCTTCCCGCCACCATTGAATAAAACCATCTGCTGCCCCGGTTCTCCCTTAGACCGGCTGTGCCGGCGGCCGTGCTGGTCCTCGCTCTGGGCCTCCAGTTCGGCCAGCACCTCCCAGGCCCGGTTGATGACCCCCTGCGGCAGCCCGGCCAGTTGGGCCACATGGACCCCGTAGCTCTTGTCGGCGCCGCCGGGCACGATCCGGTGCAAGAAGACCACCTTGCCGCCCTCCTCGGTAACCGCCACGCTGTAGTTCCGGACTCCGGGCAGGCTGGCGGCCAGACTGGTGAGCTCGTGATAATGGGTGGCGAAGAGGGTCTTGCAGCCCAGTTTGGGGTCGTTGTGGATGTGCTCGATCACCGAGCGGGCGATGGACAATCCGTCGTAGGTGCTGGTGCCCCGGCCGATCTCGTCCAGGATCACCAGAGAGCGGGGCGTGGCCTGGTTCAAGATGGCCGCGGTCTCCACCATCTCGACCATGAATGTGGACTGCCCGGTGGCCAGATCGTCCTGCAGCCCGACCCTGGTGAAGATGCGGTCCACCAGGCCGATGGTGGCCTCGGTGGCCGGGACAAAGCTGCCGATCTGGGCCATCAGGGTGATGATGGCCACCTGCCGGATGTAGGTGGACTTTCCGGCCATGTTGGGCCCGGTCAGCACCATCACCCTGGTCCCGTCGTTGGCCAGGTCCACGTCGTTGGGCACGTAGGTCCCCGCCTCCAGCACCCGTTCCACCACCGGGTGGCGGCCGTTCTTGACCCGGATGGCGCTGCCCAGGTCCAGCGCGGGACGGACGTAGCCATTCTCCACCGCGGCATCGGCCAGGCCGGAGAAAACGTCCACCCTGGCGATGGCGCCGGCGACGCGGAGGATGGCGCCGGCGGAGCCGGCAAGTTGGGCGCAGACCCGGCGGTAGACGTCACGCTCCGCCTCCTCGAGGCGCTCCCGCGCGTTCAGCACCAGGGATTCGTACTCCTTCAGCTCGGGCACGATGTAGCGTTCGGCGTTGGTCAGGGTCTGACGGCGTATGTAGTCCTCGGGCACCTTGTCGATGTTGGACTTGCTGACCTCGATGTAATAGCCGAAGACCTGGTTGTACCCCACCTTGAGGCCCTTTATCTGCGTGCGTTCCCGTTCCCTCTGTTCCAGCCCGGCGATGAACTGCCGGGCGTTGGAGGAGGCGCTTTTGAGATCGTCCATCTCCGGCGAGAACCCGGGCTTGATCACGTTCCCGTCGCCCACGGCGCCCACCGGGTCCGGGGCGATGGATTCGTCGATGAGCGAGCACACCTCGGGCAATTGGGTGAGTTGGGCCCCGAGCCAGTCCATATTCGGCCCGTCCGGTGGGCCGTCCAGCGATTCCCGCAGACCGGGAACGGCGGCCAGCCCGTCCTTCAAGGCGATCAATTCCCTGGGAGCCACGGCGCCGGAGACGATGCGCCCGACGATCCGTTCCAGGTCGGCCACCTTGTTCAGGGCGGAGATCGCCGAGCCGCGCTTGAGGCCGTCCCCATGGAAGTGGTCCACGGCGTCGAGGCGCTGCTCCAGTTCCGGAAGGTCCAGCAGGGGCTGGCCCAGCCACTGGCGAAGGAGCCGGCCCCCCATGGCGGTCTTGGTGCGGTCCAGGGCCGCCAGCAGGGACAGTTCCTTGCTCTCGTTTCGTCCCGCGGCGAAGAGCTCCAGGTTGCGGCGGGTCTGGGAGTCCAGGGCCATGAAGCCGCCGGTGGAGTAGATGGCCAGGTTGGAAAGCTGGAGTTTGGCGGCCTTCTGAGTCCGGGCCAGGTACCCCACGATGGCCCCGGCGGCGGCAACGGCCAGGTCCATGCTCTCGCAGCCGAAGGACTCCAGGGTGAGGATACCGTAGTGGGACAGCAACGCCTGACGGGCCTCATCCGGCTGGAACGCCCTGGGCTCTTCCACCGTTAGCTCGTAGCTGGGCCCGGTCCCGTTATTTCCCGTAAGGGTCCACGGCGGGGGCTCGTCCGAGCGGGGCACGAGCACCTCCGCGGCGTCGATGCGCTCCAGTTCCAGGGGCAGTTCGTGGAGGGCCAGTTCGGTGGCCGAGAACTCGCCGGTGGTGATGTCCACGTAGGCCAGACCGGCCCGGCCGTTGCCCTCGGACACTGCCGCCAGGTAGTTGTTGGCGTTTTGGTCCAACAGAGCGGACTCGAGCACCGTGCCCGGAGTCACCACCCGGACCACGCCCCGGTCGACCAATCCCTTGGAGGTGGCCGGGTCGGAGAGCTGTTCGCAGATGGCGACCTTATGGCCCTTCTTGATCAGACGGGCCAGGTAGGTGTCCAGGGAATGGGCCGGCACCCCGGCCATGGGCACACGCAGGCCCTTGCCCATGCTGCGGGAGGTGAGGGTGATCTCAAGGTCTTTGGCGAAGAGTTCGGCGTCGTCGTCGAAGGTCTCGTAAAAGTCGCCCATCCGGAATAGCAATATCGCATCCGGATGGGCGCTCTTGATCTTGAGATATTGGCGGCGAATCGGCGTCACTACCCAACCATTCCCCGTGGATTACACCGGCCATTCTACTCCCAATTTCGCCCGGTGGGAGTACCCGCCGGTCACCCGATCCGGTCCGTATCCGGCGGGAGTTTATCCGCTACCTGAGGGTTAGGGTTTCCAGAAGCGCTATTCCCTAAGCACCACGGAAGAACTACGGCTTCCAGAACCGCTCTTCCCTAACAGTTACGGAAGAGCTACGGCTTCCAGAAGCGCTCTTCCATGAAGTTCCAGCCCTGGGGCACGCACATCGCCTTCACGTCTTCAATCATTCCCGGGTGGCCGCAGGCATACACCCTGGTATCGTCCTTGGGAAGATCGAAGCTATTCAGGTACTCCTCGGCGATGGTGTTAACCCGCCCGGTTACGCCCTCCCACCCGGCGTTCCTGGCCTCGGTAGGCCGGCTGATGGTGGGGACGAATTTGACTGTTTCCGGGTGCTTCGCGGCCAGTTCGTTGAACTCCACGTCGTAGATCAGCTCGTCGGCGTAGCTGGCGCCGTACATGATGTAGAAGACGTGTCCTTCGTCGACGCCGTCGTGCAGGTACTGGCGCACCATGCTGATCGACGGGGCCAGGCCGGTGACGGTGGAGAGCATGAAGTGGTGGTGCATCTTCCGGTCCATGGTGAAGATGCCCTTGGCCCTGGGCCGGACGGACATGCAGTCGCCCAGCTTCAGTTCCCACATGCGCGGGGTCAGTTCTCCGTCGGGCACCAGCTCAACGAAGATCTCCAGGTACTTCTCGTAGGGGGCCGAGACGATGGAATAGGCCCTTTCGATCTTCCCCAATCCCAGGGTGCAATACTGGCCGGGTTTGAAGTTGAACTTCTGCGATGGTTCCAATCTTATGACCATCAAATCGTCGGTCATGTCCCGGCGTTCCACCAATCTGGCCGTGGGAAACGCTGGGTTCGGGGTCAGGTCCGGAGCGCCGGCCGGCCCCGTGGTTGTTAGCTCTACCATTGTCACTCCTTAGGTTGTTTGCCGCTGATTACCGCCACTTGACCACAGGGTCAAGTACCAATCTATGTCTGGCTATGTCTGGCTATGTCTGGACTCCGCTAGCCAATCTTATTGACGCGGGCCCGGCGGATGTCCAGTCCCGGCACCCGTGATGCGGGCTCCATCTCTTCGGAGCTTTGCAGGTCGATGGCCAACTGCCCAAAGAGGAAAGTTGATGAGACGACGCCCACGGGAATGGCTTCGTTGATGTGCGCCACGCCAGCCAGCCTGCCGGCCGCCGTCTCCACCATCACCTCGACGCCCTCCTCGATGGACAGTGAGGCGGCGTCGGCGGGGTTCAATTCCACGAATTCATCCCTCTTAATGGTGTTGCGTCGTCCTTTAACGATGGTTATCTCCCGTTCCTGTTGCAACAGGACCCGTCCAGGCACGAACCAGAGCGGGAAATCGGGGTCATGCCCGTTCTCGGCCGCCACAAAGGCCGGCGTGATGGGCTCCGCTCGGCGGTTTTGGAAGCCGCCTTCATACAGGATGGATGTACCCTTGCCGCCGCTCCGCACCGGCCACTGCAATCCCCGGTCCTCATGGCTGGCGTACAGCACCTGGGTCGGCTGGGGGCTCTTCAGGTCGGTCTTAAATACCAGGCCTCCCTGGTTTGCCAGACCCCGGTAGGAGACCCCGGCGTAGACCGGCGCCACGCCGGCTATCTCGTCCATTGTCTCAGAGGGCGACGCAAGTAGAAAGCCGGGCGCTCCCATCTTATGGGCCACGTCGCGAATCACCTGCCATTCCGGGCGCGGGCCTCCCTCGGGCAGGCTCTTGCCTGGTTTCAGCCGTTGGATGCGCCGCTCCAGGTTGGTGAAGGTGCCGTCTTTCTCGGCGAAGGTCGCTCTGGGCAAGACGACATCGGCCCTCTGGGCGGCAGCGCCCAAGAAGGAGTCGCAGACCACCAGAAATTCCAGGTTGTCCAGGGCGGCCAGACCGTCTCCCAGCTTGCCGTTGCTGAAATTGGGACTGTCGCCGATGATGAAGGCGGCCTTGACCCGCCCGTCCCTGGCGCCCTCGATTATCTGGGCCAGGCCCAGTCCGGGGGTCTCGGGAATGGAGGTGTCCCAGATGGCCTCCACCGCCCGCCGGTCCTCCGGATTTGAGACGCGGCGGTATCCGGGCAGCCGGTCGGGCACGCAGCCCACATCCCAGGCGCCCTGCTCGTTGGCGCCGGGGCGCATGGGGTAGATCCCCGCGCCCGGCTTGCCCAGGTTTCCGGTCACCAGGGCCAGGTTCACCAGAGACAGAACGCAGTCCCGGGCCAACTGGGGCTGGATGTTGTCCAAAGCGTAGACCAGGGCCCCGGTATCCGCCTCGCCGTACAGACGCGCCGCTTCGGCGATGTCCGCGGCGGGAACCTGGGTTGTTTTCGAGACCTCTTCCAGGTCCAGGGCGCTCAGGGCGTAATGGAGGGTGGCCGGACTTTCGCAGTTCTCGGCCAGCCAATCGTCTTTCTGGAACCCCTGGTCGATGACCGACTTCAGCAACCCGCCCAGCAACAGTTGTTCGGTGCCGGGCGCCGGGCGCAGCCAGACGTGGGCGTAGCGGGTCAACTCCACTTCCCGGGAGTCGATGACCACCAATTTGGCGTTCTTCCGCGCCGCCCGTTTTATGGGCACGGCCACCACGTTGTGCTCCTCGGTGACGTTGCTGCTGAAGACCAGGATGCAGCCCGATTGCTCCAGGTCCCAGATGGGGTTGGTCGCCCCGGCGTAGCCCAGGGACTGCTCCAGCCCCAGGGTCAACTCGGGCTGGACGTTGGAGGTCTGGTCGATGTTGTTGGACTTCATGGCGGTGCGGGCGAACTTCTGGGCCAGATAATGCTCTTCGTTGGTGCTGTCGGGCGAGGTCAGAAAGGCGAAGGCCTCCCCCGAATATTCGGCCAGGCGCGCGGCAACCACGTCCAGCGCTTCGTCCCAGCTTGCCTCAACCAATTCCCCATCGCGGCGGACCAATGGAGTTTGCAGCCGGCCAGGGTCGTTCACGAATTGGAGACCGAACTTGCCCTTGAAGCAGGCCTGGCCGTGATTGGCTGGAGAGTTGATCTCGGGCACGGCCCGGATCAGCGTCCCGTTGCCGTCGTACTCCAGGTTCATCTGGCAGCCCACCGGGCAGAGCGGGCAGATGGTCCGTTCCACCTTCCGGGGCTTGTCCCATTTATGGTCGCGTTCGACCAGCGCCCCCACGGGACAGACATCGATGCAGGCGCCGCAGAACTCGCAGCCCGACTCCAGCAGGGAGGTCCCGAAGGACGTGCCCACCAGGGCCCGGCCGCTGCGCATCGTGAAGGCGATGGCGTCGTCTCCCCGCAACTGCTCGCAGGCGTTGACGCAGCGTCCGCAAACGATGCAGAGATTGTAGTCCCGGTCGTAGAAGGGATCGGCCACTTCCAGAGGGATCTCCCGGTATTTGTAATTAAGCGGCGATTCCAGGCTCATTCCCAGATAGCGGACGGTGTCCTTCAGTTCGCACCGCTCATTCTTGGGGCAGACCACGCACCTGTCGTTGACCGATACGTGGCGCTGGCATATGTCCTCCGGCCCGCACAGCTCTATCCGGTGGCAGGTCAAACATCCGTGGGGGTGTTCGGAGATAATCATCTCCATGACACCCTCCTGGATCTGGCGCACCGTGCCGGTCGTCGTCTTGATGACCATCCCCTCCCGGACGGGCAGCGTGCATGAAGCGGTAGCAGGCCGGAGCTGGATCTCCTTCACCTTCACCCCGTCGCGTTCCACCTCCACCTCAACCTCCTCCTGCACCATGCACATCCGGCAGGCAGCGAATGGCTTCATCCCAGGGTGGTAGCACAGGTACGGCACGTAGATCCCCGCCTGGAGAGCCACCTCCAGCACCATCTTCCCGGGCTCCGTCTCCACCTGCCGGTCGTCAACTGTGATGGTTATCCTGTTTTCGGTCTCTGTGGCCATATGTCCTTATACCTATCTCCTGGCTAGCTGGGGTGTCACGTAGTCGCCGGTGCACACGCGCGCCGGGCACCGCTTCTCCTCTATATGGACGGCGAACTCGTCGCCGAAGAAGTTCAGGGCCGACTTCACCGGGTTGAACCCCAGCTGCCCATGGCCGCAGAGCGACCCCGCCGCCATGTTGGTTCCCACCGTGTGCATAAGCTGCAGGTCGTCTGACGTACCCTCGAACCTGCATATCCGCTCCAGCGTCTCCAGCATGTGCGTCATGCCCAGCCGGCAAGGGAAGCACTTGCCGCACGACTCGTACTGGCAGAAGGCCACCAGGACCCTGGTAA
>JACZXN010000054.1 GCA_022571575.1 Chloroflexota bacterium
CCAGCCGGTAACAGGCCGGGCCGGGGTCGGCGCCGGAACTCTGGGGGCCGACGCGCAACGAACCGCTGCGGTCCACGGTGGCGATGCTGCCGCCGCCCGCCCCCACCTCGGCCAGGTCGATGGACGGCACCCGCAGGATGTGGCCCGAACCCCGCAGCAGCCGGTGGCCCACGCTGATCTCACCGCCGACCTCGTACTCGGGGGCCTGCAGCATCTCTCCGTCTTCGATGATCGACGCCTTGGCGGTGGTGCCGCCCATGTCCAGGGTCATCAGGTTGGGCATCCCCAGCCGTTTCCCCAGGTGGTAGGCCCCCACCACTCCAGCGGCCGGCCCCGACTCGATGCAATATACCGGCCGCTCCTTGGCGATGTCCGCGGTGGCCAGCCCGCCGTTGGACTGCATCACGGTCAGGGGCACCCGCACTCCCATCTCGGTGAGTCCGTCGGTGAGCAGGGTCAGGTAGCGCTCCACCACCGGGCGGACGTAGCAATTGATCACCGTGGTGCTGGTGCGCTCGTATTCTTTCATCTCGGGCAGCAGTTCCGAGGAGATGGTCAGGTTGACCCCCGGCGCTTTCTCGGCCAACACCCCGGCGATGTACTGCTCGTGCTCCGGGTTGGCGTAGGAATGGAGCAGGCAGACGGCCACCGACTCGATGCCGTTGTCCACCACCCGCTGCACGGCGCGGTCCACGTCGGCCTTGTTCAGGGGCCGCAACACCTCGCCCCGGAAGTTCAGGCGCTCGCCCACTTCCAAGCGGTGCTGCCGCTTGACCAGGGGTGGGGGCTTCTCGTACTGGAGGTCGTAGAGGCGGGGGATGCGGTTGCGCCGGAACTCCAGTATGTCCCGGAAACCCTCGGTGGTGATCAGGGCCGTTTTGGCCCCTTTCTGCTCGATGATCGCGTTGGTGGCCACGGTGAACCCGTGGCTGACTTCTGTGATCATGTCGGCGGTTATGCCCAGTTCCTGGACGCCGCTGCTGATACCGTTCAACACCGCCCGGCTGTAGTCGTCGGGGGTGCTGGCGATCTTGCGGGCCAGCACCCGGCCGTCGTCACCCAGGAACACGATGTCGGTGAAGGTGCCGCCTATGTCCACGCCGACGCGGAATCTCTGCACTCGCTTACCTGCAATCCGTTACTTACCGGGCATGATACTGTGGCGGGAATTTGGTGGCAAGGGCGTCGCCGGCGTTTGTTTATCGAAGGCTGGGCCGAATCTGCGAGGCGATACCCGCCTAGGCGGGAGTCCGAGTCGCAACGGCTTTGCGGGGCAGTCTGATGGCAGCGATTACGAGAGCTCCCAGCAGGAGCAGCGCCCCGGCATAGAAGAAGACGGCCTGAGAACCGAAGCCCGTGACTATGAGGCCGGCGATGATGGGCGAAGGAAGGGTGAATATCTGGCGGAATACGCTCATGACGCTCATGGTGCTTCCCTGGACCTGGGACGACGAAAGGTCCATCACGGCGGCGGTGGCGATGTTCCCCGTGCCATAAAAGAACAGCCCCATCGCTCCGATGACCAGGCCAAGTTGGATCCCCGGCGACGCGGCCGGCAGAACCAGATTCAGCAGCCCCAGGGTGGCGAAGGCGGGCAGCAGGACCATCTTACGGCCGAATCTATCCGACACGATTCCCATGACCGGCTGGGAGACCATGCCCATGAGATAAAGGAGCATGAGGAAGAACCCAAGTCCCAGAGAGGAATAACCCAGGTCTTCGGACAGATATAAGGGCAGGAAAGTCAACACAGCGAGCCGTCCCATGCCCATCAATGAGCTGGCGAACATTATCGCCAGAACGCTGGGCTCCCGGACCATGGCTTTGATACCGCCCAGGTAGGTCTTGAGACTTGGGCCGGGGCCTTCGTCCCGGTAGAAAGAACCCAGGCCGCGCCAGAGGATGAAGGCCAGAACCAAAGCGGGCAGCAGGTGGTACTGCATGAGAGTCTGCCAGCCCACGAACAGCAACAAAGCCCCGATGCATAGCGGGGCGACGGTATCGCCCACGCTGGCTCCGACGCCGTGTAACGCCAGGGCGGTGCCGCGGCGTTCCGGGAAGCGGGACGATAGGGAACCAACGGAAGCCGGATGCCAGGCGGCCGACGCCACCCCGATCAGGGCTATTCCAGGCAGGATCCAGAGGTAGCTGGGGGATAGTCCCACCAGGAAGTAGGCCAGACCGCTGGAGGCCAGCGCAAAGGCCATCAGCAGTGGCCGGTACTTGGTGAAGGTATCGGCCAGGAACCCCGAGGGCATGATCAGGATTCCCCCGAACGCCTCCCGTACCGTGGACAGCGTGCCGATCTGCACGTCGTTGAGTCCCAGCGTCTCCTTGATCCCCGGCAGGATAACCGGAAAGAGCTGCTGGTACCAATGGATCACCGAATGACCAAAGATGAGCGACCCAAGCAGGAATCTCCGCTGGGTCTCCACCGGTGGCCCAGATGTGGAGATGTCGGCCATGACCAAGCGTAGCCAACCCGTGGTAGCTGACCCATGGGGGACAAGGCTGGCTGGACGCATTCCGTCGGGGGCGGACGGCGGTCGAATCGCGGCTGCGGGACCAGATTCAGCGCCGCGGTGGTGAGCCTCCGCACCCGGTATTTGCTATCCGGACCCGGACGATCCGGGGCCTGTGAACACTGGAATCATACCTGCGCCGGGAATGGGTGGCAAGGGCTGTTTGGCGGTGCCCGAGCCGGATTTTGCCATATCTTCCTGCCACTTATTGAAGGTATCCGTTGGACGGGCTCCTGAACGGGCGCCCTTCTTTGACAAAATGCAACGCTGCCGATATATTAAGCGTAAATTTGGGTGGTGTTACTTCCATAGATAGCACTGTATCGTCGGGCAAAGCAGGATCTACGGTCTTTTTTGCGTCCTGCTAAATGTGTCACCTGGAAAGAGGTCAAAACATGCGAAAATTTCTCTTGATCATGGCCGGCCTTCTATTGCTGGGCATGCTGGCGGCGGCGTGTGGCGGGGACGACCCAACCCCCGTGCCCGCGGCGCCAGGCGTGTCGGCGCAAGACATCCAGGCCGCCGTTGACCGCGCGGTGGCAGGGGCGGCAGGGGCGGCGTCCGAAGAAATGGGGGCTATGATCCAGGCGGCGATCACCGCGGCCGCGGCCTCCGCTCCCGAGGGTCTGACTGCTTCGCAGGTGGAGGCGATAGTGGCCGCCGCCGCCACTTCTGAGGGTCTGACGGCATCACAGGTGGAGGCGATAGTGGCTTCGGCGTTGGCTGCGGTTCCCGAAGTGCCTCAAGGTCCCTTCATCGTTGGTGTGATGGAGTCCCTCACCGGCCCCGGCGAGACCTACGGCAACGTGGCGGTCCAGGCCAAGCTGCTGGCGGTGTCCGAGATCAACGCGGCAGGCGGGATCAACGGGCGTCAGTTCAAGCTGATCATCGAGGACTCGAAATGCAACGCCAGGGATTCGATCACCGCGTACACCAAGCTGACCTCGGTCGATGGGGTGAAGATCATACTTGGCACCTCCTGCAGCGGCGCGATGCTGGGCGCCGCCCCCCTGGCTGATAAGGACGGGGTCATCATGTTCTCCGGCCTGGCCACCAACCCGCTGATCAAAGACGCCGGAGATTTCATCTTCCGGACCGCGATCAACGACGCCTTGGTCGGCGTGGACACGGGGAATACGATCTGGTCCGATGGCATTCGCAAGTTGGCCACCATCACCGAGGCCACCGACTATGCTGAGGGGGTGCGCCGGGAAACCGCCAAGAGGTTCGAGCAACTGGGCGGCGAGATCGTGGCGGAGGAGCGGTACGCTTCAGAGGAAACCGACTACCGCGCCGCCATCACCAGGATCATTGGAAAGAAACCCGACGCCATCCACATCGCCGCCCAGGCGGAGTTTGCCGGCGGCACCATCATCAAGCAGTTGCGGGAGCTGGGATGGGACGGGCCCATATACGGGGAGATCGTAGCCATTGGATCAACGGCACTGGACGTGGCCGGCGAGGCCGCAACAGGGGTTAAAGGAATCGTCCCCGCCCTTGATCCCGGCAACTCCAAGGCCAACGAATTTCTGGACCGGTTCCGGGACCGTTACGACTACACGACTCTGGAATGGTTCATGGGCTCGGCCTACGACAACGTATACATCACGGCTGCCTGCCTGGCGCAAACCGGCGACGACCAGGACGCCGCGGGGTTCAGGGACTGTCTCTACAATATGCCATCCTACGAGGGCACCATCGGCACCTACACCTTCGACAGCGATGGCGAGGTAGTCGGCCTCTCCAACGCCGTCGCCCTGGTGCTGCCGTTGGCCGAAAGGACACCGGACAACTCGGGTTGGAAGATACTGGGAGCAGCCCCCGTTCTGCCTTAGATGCAACCTACCGGGTTGCTGCCGGCCACATTGCTTTCTGGTCTGGGGCGCTTCCCGGTGCGACATTGGACATTGATATCAGCCCCAATAACCTTGGGGCTGATATTGATTCAAGCCTGTGCGGGCCCATGGCTCCAACCCCGGCAACGGGGCCGGGTCCGTGAGGAATCGAGAGCGGACTATTCCGTGATTCACACAAGAGAACAAAACCAGGACCGCAGGCCCGTAAGGAGCGCCGTTGCTGAAGTACCTTAACGCCGGCGGATTGACGCCGTTGGCGTCCAAGGCCATCACCAGCCACCCGTTGACCGTGTTGCTGCTGGTGGGGATATTCATCTACCTTGCTTGGCTGCCCGCGCAGGCGGGAAGCCAGTTCCTCCAATTCTCCATCAACGGGGTGGTGATCGGGGCGATCTACGCCCTGATGGCCTTGGGATTCACCCTCGTTTACGGCACGGTCTGGTTCTTCGACCTGTCCTATGGGGCCATGGCCACCGTGGGCGGCTACTCCGTTTTCTACTTCACCAGCCGTCAGGTGCAGACCATCGGGCGCGGGGAGATCAACAATCTGCCCCTGAACATCATCATGGGCGTGCTGCTCGCTGGAGTGATTGGCTGGGCGCTATATATCTGGCTCTTCCCGAAGCTCCAAAAAAGGCTGAACCGCAAATTGTCGTTGGGCCTATGCGCCGTGCTGGCCGCGGCGTTCGGCGTGTATATCGGATTCACCCTGGAAAACCCGGCCGACCTACACATCTTCCTGAGCCCTGCGATAGGCGTGCTGGTGGCGGTGGCGGCAACCTGGGTCATCTACCGGGTGGTCCTGAGCGCGGGTGGAGGCGCCGCCAGACGACGTTCCTTGGTTCTGTTGGGGGGGATGGGGGCCATTGCGCTTGGCGCCTATTGCGGATCGCTGGTGGCCGGCGCGCCCGGGTCCATCCTATACCTCAGCTGGGGTATGGGCGCCATGCTGGCGGGCGCGTCGGGTCTCACGATCTACCGTGGCATTTACTTCTACCTGCGCCGGCAGGCCAGGTCGCCCCTGGTGATGCTCGTTGGTTCCCTTGGCTTGCTGCTCAGCATCACCGCGTTCATCTCCATAATCTTCTCGCCGGACGGCCGTCCGCTGTCGGAGCCATTCGGGTCGGTCCCGTGGTCCTTTGGCGGGGCCTACATCAAACCCTTCCAGGTCTTCATCATTGGAGTGGCCCTGGCCGTCTTTGTCGGCCTGGTATTACTCCTGAACCGCACATCATTCGGCATGGCGGCGCGGGCGATCGGAGACGACGAGGAGGTGGCCCGCATCGTCGGCATCAACACACCGGTCATCATCGCGATAATCTTCTTCCTGGGAGCGGCGATCTCCGCCCTTGGGGGTATCCTATTGGGAGAAGATATCGGCATCCGCCCGCAGATGGGGCTGCTGCTGCTGTTGAAGGGTTGGATCGCATCGGTGGTTGGAGGCATCGGCAACCTCCAAGGGGCCCTTTTGGGCGGCTTTCTGTTGGGAATGGTCGAAAACTATGGGGTGTGGTACGTACCGGCGCAGTGGAAGGACGCCATCGCCTTCGTGCTGTTGATCTTTTTCCTGTCATTCTGGCCCAAGGGAATATTGCCGAGGGCATAGCAACATGCTGGATGGCCTGAAAGCCAACAACAATCTTCGCATACTGGCGGCCGTCTCGGTTCGCACCAGGGTGCGGCTGGGCAACAACTTGGAACTCCTGATCAACCTGGCCGTGATCGCGGCAGCCATGACGTTCATGGTGTATCAGGGGTCCGGGTTCGCCATCCGCATCATCCAGCTCTTCTCCATATTCGCCATACTGGCGATCAGCCTGAACCTGGTCATCGGCTATACCGGACTTCTCTCCATCGCCCACGTGGCCTTCTTCGGCATCGGGGCCTATACCGTGGCCGTGTTGACCACCAGCCCGGCCTACGAGCAGGTGCCCGGACACATTCGCCAATTCGAGTGGACCTTTTTCGCGGCGTTGCCGCTGGGCATGGCGCTGGCCGGGGCGGTGGCGCTGTTCGTGGGGGGTGTGCTAAGCCGGTTCCGCGACGACTTGTTCGTGCTGGTGTCCGTCGGGTTCGCCGTGATCGTTCACCGGGTTTTCCTCTTTTGGCAGCCCGTGACCAGGGGCCCCTTCGGCATCCACGCGATAGGCAAGCCCACTATCGGCGGCCTGGTCATCGACGGCAGACTGGAATTCATGGTCCTTTCCCTGGCCTTCTTGGCTCTGGTATTCCTGCTGGCCTGGCTGATCGTTCACTCTTCCTTTGGCCGGGTGCTGATGGCCATCCGAGAGGACGAACAGGCCATTGAGGTGTTCGGATACCGGTCCAGTATGTTCAAGCTCACGATCTGGGTTATCTCCGCGATGATGGCGGCCCTGGCCGGCGGCCTGATAGCCAGCGAACAGACCTTCATCGACCCGAACTCCTTCCTGCTGCTGGAGTCGATCTTCCTGGTGTGCATCGTGATCCTCGGCGGACTGGGAACCCTGTGGGGGTCCCTGTTGGGGGCGCTGGTCTTCGTGCTTCTGAATGAAGGCATGCGGTTCCTGCCCTTCCTGCCCGACGCCCTCGTTGGGCAGGCGCGGTTGGCTGTCTTGGGGATGTTGATAGTCGCGCTCATGCTATTCAGGCCGCAAGGTTTGGTGGGTAAATTCAAGCTATGAACAACGAGGACCAGGCAGATAGCCGCGACGCCGTTCTGGAGACCCAGGGTCTCGTAAAACAGTTCGCCAGCGTTAAAGCCATCAATTACCTGTCCATCGCGGTCCCCAGGCATGGGATAACCAGCATCATCGGGCCCAATGGCTCCGGAAAATCGACCCTGATCAACGTGTTGAGCGGAACGTTGCCCATCGACGGTGGCATCGTGATCATCCAGGGGTCAGCCATGAGAGCGATCCTCCCCTACCACAGCCCGTCCCACGGCGTAACCCGCACCTTTCAGGAGGTCCGCCTGTTCAACCAGATGACCGTGTGGGACAACCTGCTGGTCGTCCTCACCGAGCGAAGCGTCTTGAAAAGCCTGTTCGAGCGCAGCCGCTCCTCCCATCAAAACCGGGCGAAAGAACTTCTGGAGGCCGTTGGTCTGTGGGAGAAACGCAAGGACCAGGCCGAAAGCCTGTCCTACGGCCAGAGAAAGCTGCTGGAGGTGAGCCGGGCGCTGGCGATGGACGTGAGCATCTACCTGTTTGACGAGCCCTTCGCCGGCCTGTTCCCGGCGATGCTCGAGCGTGTCGCCCAGCTTTTGGAGGGTCTGAAGCAGCAGGGCAAATCGATCATTTTCATCGAGCACAATATGGACCTGATCCGCCGGCTCTCCGATTACACCTTCGTGTTGGACAGCGGCGAATTACTGGCGGAGGGTCCGGTGAACGAGGTGCTGGACCGGCCGGAAGTCATCGAGGCCTATCTGGGAACGTGACGGGCGGGAATAAACATGCTCTTGGAACTTAAGGATATATCGGTCCATTACGGCGGCGTCGTGGCTTTGGACAGCGTTTCCCTTGGCGTCGGAGAAGGGGAGATCGTTGCGTTGATGGGTCCCAATGGGGCGGGGAAATCGACGGTCCTGAGAGCCATCTTCGGGCTGGCGCCGGTGGCGTCGGGGCGGATCTATTGGCGTCAACGGCCGCTGGAGTCCGCCTCCCATGAGATCGTGAAGCTGGGACTGGCCTTCGTGCCCCAGGGCCGGCGGGTGTTCACCCAGCTTACGATAGTGGAGAACCTGGAGTTGGGCTGTCTTTACTTGAGCGACAAAGCCGAGAAACGGCGCCGTTTGGAAGAGGTCATGGAGCTGTTTCCGGTCTTGTATGAGAAACAGCGTGAAAAGGCCAGAGCGATGTCCGGCGGGGAGCAGCAGATGCTGGCCATCGGCCGCGGTCTGATGGCCAACCCGACAACGCTGCTATTGGATGAGCCGACGTTGGGCCTGTCGCCGATCATCGTTAAGGAAATGTTTGCCAAGATCGTGGAGATCAACGAGAGGCGG
>JACZXN010000055.1 GCA_022571575.1 Chloroflexota bacterium
GCCCGCCCTCGTAGACGTCGGGCACCCACATCTGGAATGGGGCCGCCGAGAGCTTGAATCCGAAACCGGCAATCATCAGGACGATGCCCACGAACAGCGCGTAATTCCCAAAGGGCGTGTCTCCCGACACTTGCCCGATGGCAGTGGATATCTCAGCCAATTGGGTGCTTCCGGTAAACCCGAATATCAGGGCCATTCCATAGAGCATGAGGGCCGAACTGATGGCCCCGATGATCAGGAATTTCATACCAGCTTCACTGGAATTCCGGGTCAGCAGGAAGGCGGTCAGCGCGGCCATCGGCAGGGTGGTCAGTTCCAGGGAAACGTAGATGGTGATCAGCTCGGTGGCAGCCGCCAGAAGCATCATCCCGGTGGCCGCGAGAAGCATCAGACCGAAGTACTCGCCCTGGAACCGCTCCATATTGCGTACGTAATCGGTGGACGCCAACACAACCAATGCCACGCATCCGATGATCAGGAAATTAAAGAACAGCGCGAACCGGTCGACAGATATCGCGCTCAACAGGATGCTGGGGTCCTCGGTGGTGAACGCCTCAGCGCCCCGGAGCAGGTTGGTAGCCCCGCCCAAGTCATAGAGCTGAATCAGGCTCATTACGAATGGGCCGGCCAGCGCCGCGAAGGCGAAATAAGGCAGCAGTCCCTTCTTGGGCAGGACCAGGTCCAGCAAGATCACGAAGATCGCAGCTCCAGCCATGGCCAGATAGGGGGATAGAACGTAAAAATCGTGGACTGACATCAGGGATTAATCACCCCGTTCAGCACATCCACCATGGGGTTGAGTCCTGACTCAAAAACGTCGGTCAAAATCGTGGGCCAGACACCGACTCCGATGATGGTCACCACCATCAGGACCAGTGGAACGGCTTCCACAAAAGAAGCGTCGGTCAGGTCGTCGAATTGCGGCCGGCGAACTCCGAAGAACGTGCGCTCCATCATCCAGAGGATGTAGCCCGCGGCCAGCACGATCCCCAGCACAGCCAGGACCGTGGGCCAGTCATAGGCCTGGAACGCGCCCATGAACACCAACAGTTCGGAGACGAAGCCACTCAGTCCCGGCAGGCCCAAAGACGCAAACCCGGCGATAAGCATGGCGACAGCCACCACGGGCATGCGGCTGGCCAAGCCTCCCAGGTCGGGGATGTAGCGGGTGCCGGTCTTATCGTAGACCAGCCCGACGGCCAGGAACAGGAGGCCGGTTACCGTGCCATGGGTGAATAACTGCATCGCCGCGCCGTTCAGCCCAGTGACGGTCAACGTGCCTTGTGAGATGCCCACAGAGCCGATGCCTATCAGCACCAAGCCCATATGGCTGATGCTGGAGAAAGCGATGAGACGTTTCAGGTCGGTCTGCCGCATGGTGACCACCGCGCCGTAGAGCACGCTGATCACGCCCAAAGTAACCAACGCCCAGGCGAAGCGGTCGGTCTGAGACGGGAACATGCCGACGTTGATGCGGAGCAGGCCGTAACCGCCCATCTTGAGCAAGACCCCCGCCAACATCACGCTGGCCGCGGTTGGCGCGTCGGTGTGGGCGTCGGGCAGCCAGGTATGCAACGGCCAGGTTGGCAACTTGATGGCGAATCCGATGAAGAACAGCCAGAACAGCCCCGACAACGGGATCAGCAGTCCGGCGGAGGTCAGCATGGTCGGTTCGTTGAGGAGGGCCACCATGTTGAAGGTGCCGACATCCGCCGTGAGGAACACGGCCACGATGGCCACCAGCATGAAGGCGCTGCCCAAGATCGTGAAGATCAGGAATTTCATGGCCGAGTATTCTTTCCGGCCGCTGCCCCAGACCGAGATGAGCATGAACATGGGGACCAGCTCCAACTCCCAGAACAGGAAGAAGAGCAGCAGGTCCATGGAGGTGAACACCCCCATCACCGCCGTCTGGAGCACCAGCAGCCAGATGAAATACTCTTTGACCCGCAGGCCGATGTGCCAGGACGCCAGCACGGCGCACATGCCCAGCAGCCCGGTCAACGCCACCAGGGGCGCGCTGAGGCCGTCCACCGTCAGCAGGAAGTCGGCCTTCAGTCCCACGCCGGGGATCCAGGTCATCTTGTCCACGAACTGGAACCGGGCCGCGCCCTCGCCCCGGTCGAAGAAGCCGAACACCAAGAGGGACAGGACCAGGTCGGCCAGGAAGATAAGCACGGCGAAATTCCGAATGTTGCGGTCGCCTTTGACCACCAACAGCAATAACACCGCTCCCACCGCGGGCAGGAACACCGTGGCCGTCAACAGTCCGTTGTAGCCTTCTACCATTTAATTTCCAATTCGGGTAACGGGCATCTAACTAAATTCCTCTGCGATCAACGGTCATCTGTTTGATCCTTATGCCAACAACAGGGCCAGTATTATGGCCAAAACGCCGAACGCTATCCCCGTGCCGTAAGCCTGAACCTGCCCAGTCTGAAGCTTGCCGATGGCCGTGCCGATGTTCCGGAAGAACCATCCGGTCAGGTCCACGAAGCCATCGACCAGGTTACGGTCGATCCAGTCCAGTGTCCCGGCGATGACCCCGAAGAAACCCTTACGGACAATCACGTCTTCGTAGAGGGTGTCCAGGTAGTATTTCTGGGAGAGCAGGGTGTGCAACGGCTTCACCCGCTCCAGTGGGTCAGCCCGCTGGCCGCGCCGCCTGACGTAACCCGCGTAGACCGCCAGAGCCAGCCCGATCCCCGATAGGGCCGCCACGGTGGACACGGTGGCCATCCAACGGCTGAAATCCTGGGTCTCGGCGTGTCCGCCCAGACCCAGGGCCGCGCCCAGACCGTCGGACAAGAACCCGGTGATCCAGTGCCGGGGGATGCCTATCTCCTCATTCCATTGGGGGTTGGCCAGGTAGCCCAGGGCCGCCGCCGCCAGTCCCAACACCACCATCGGCAGCAGCATCGAGAAGGGAGACTCGTGTAGATGTGCGCCGCCGTGGTCCGCCGCTCCGGCCGGGGCGGCCTGACTCTGGGCCCGGTCTTCGAGTTCCGTCTCGATCCCGCCCCGGAACTCCCCGTGGAAGGTCAGGATAATCATTCTTATGGTGTAGAAGGCGGTGACGATGACACCCGCCAGCAACGCGGAGAAGGTCACCCGGCTGACCCAGGTGTCCACCAGGCCGGTTCCGTTCCAGGCGCCCAGGAGGATCTCGTCCTTGCTCCAGAACCCGGCCAGGGGAATGATGCCCACCAGACTCAGGCCCGCCACAACCATCAGGATATAGGTGATGGGCAGGTGACGGCGCAGGCCGCCCATGTAACGCATGTCGAAGGTGCCCGTGGCGTGGTTGACGCTGCCGGCCCCCATGAAGAGCAGGGCCTTGAACGCCGCGTGGGTCACCAGGTGGAAGATGGCCACGGAGTACAGCCCCAGTCCCAAGGCCGCCATCATATAACCCAATTGGCTGATGGTTGAGTAGGCCAAGACCCGCTTGATGTCGTTCATCACCAGGCCCATGGACGCGGCCATCAGCGCGGTGAAAGCGCCCACCAGGGCCACCACCGTCATGGCGTCGGGGGAGTTCTGAAAGACCGGGAAGAACCGGGCCACCAGGAAAACGCCGGCCGCCACCATGGTCGCCGCGTGGATCAGGGCGCTGACCGGAGTTGGGCCTTCCATGGCGTCGGGCAGCCAGGCGTGGAGCGGGAACTGGCCCGACTTGCCCGCCGCCCCGGAGAAGATTCCCAGAGCCAGCCAGGTGAGGGCGGCGCCGCCCAGGATCACTCCGGCCGCGGCCTCCGGTTGGGCCGCCTGCCAGATGTCCGGGATGTGGAAGGCGTTCAGCCCCACGGCGGCGAAGTCGTCAGCCCTGACGAACAGGTAAAGGATGGCGATCAGGAAGCCCACGTCGCCGATGCGGGTGATGATAAAGGCCTTCTTGGCCGCCGCCGCCGCCGCGGGCCGCTCGTGCCAAAAGCCGATGAGCAGGTAGGACGACACGCCCACCAACTCCCAGAACACGTAGAGCTGGATTATGTTAACCGCCAGCACCAACCCCAGCATGGAGGCCGTGAACAGGGACATATAAGCGAAGTAACGGGAGATGCTGGGGTCGCCCTTCATATAGCCCAGGGAATAGATCTGCACCAGGAGACTGACCCCGGTGACAACCACCAGCATCACGGCGGTCAGCGGGTCCACCAGCAGCCCCATCTCGATGGTCGCGCCGCCCACATCCAGCCATTCAAAGGGCTCGAATTCGAGGTCGTGATGCAGGATAACCGAGCGCAGGGTCCAGATGGAAAAGCCAAGGGCCGTCCCAAGGACGCCGATGGTGATATACCCACTGATAATGGAATAGCGGTTGAGCAGCGGCCGGACCACCAATGCGATGAAGGCAAAGGAGCCCAGGGGCAGCAGGAAGATGGACCAAATGACGGCTTCGCTAACCATCTATAGCTTTCTCAATATCTCCTCGGCCACGTGTTCTCTGCCCTTGGGGACATAGATCTTGAAAGGGACCTTCTCGGCCCAGTCCAGGATGTCGCCCTCCGGCAGTATGCGGGTGGGCAGGCCCTCGCCTTCGAGGACCTCCTTCCACATCTCCGCCAGCATCAGATTTGGGGCCTGTTTGAATTCAACCCACATAGCAGTCGTCTAGAAAATCCTCTGGGGGTCAGTTCCGCAACTCGGTGGCCTCGGTCAGGTCCACCGATTCGTGGGTCCGGTACATGGCGAACACGATGCCCAGGCCCAGGGCGATCTCGGCGGCGGCCACGGTGATGATAAACACCGCGAAGACCTGCCCGGTCAGCACGGAGCTGATGTCTTCCTGGAGGGCCGCGGGCGCCAGATATTTGGCCATGGCCACCAGGGTCACGTTGACGGCGTTGAACATCAACTCGATGGACATCAAAACCGCCAAGACATTGCGTCGAGCAAGGGACCCGTAGAGACCGATGCAGAACAATACCGCGGAGACGATCAGAAAGGCTTCAAAGGACATTCCCAGCTAGCCCCTCCCCGTTCCCGGATCGGGCCGCACCAGCGCCAACGCGCCGATCAGCGCCGCCAGAAGCAGCACCGACACCGCCTCGAAGGGCAGTACGAATTCGCCGATCAAAAGGTCGGCCAGACCCGACTTCTGTACCTGTGCCTGGTCCTCGGGGCTGGTGACCCCCGATTTCGTCATAGCGTCGGAGGTCAGCGTGGTCACCGCGCCGGTCTGCACCAGTTCCACCCGTTCCCGTTGCTCGGCGGGCAGGAAGTCCCACTTGGTGTCCACGGCCGCCGTGACCAACAAGACCAACAGCAGGGAGGCGAAAACGGCCGCCGGGATCTGGAGCCGGTTGGGCAGGTTCCCCCGCTGGACGTCCCGGGTCAGCATCACGGCGAATATTATCAAGATGGCGATGGCCCCAACGTAGATCAAGACCTGGACCACGGCCAAGAACTCGGCGCTGAGCAGCACAAAGAACCCGGCCACGGCCATGAAGACCACGATCAGCAACAGGGCGGCGCGGAAAAGGTCCTTCACCAGCACCACGCCCAGCGCGGCGCCCACCGCCATCACGGTCAGAATCCAGAAGACGACGTCCTGGAAGAGCATCTACTCGGCATCCTCCGTGGGCGTGGGCGACGGAGACGGCGAGGGCGGCGGCGCGGCCTGGCTGTCTTCCACGAAGGACGAGTCCACCGGGGGCTGGCCGGAGAGGAGGTCCGAGGGCACGGGCCGGTCGATCCTCATGCCCGCCTTCTCCCGTTGGTGCCACTGCCACGATTCACGGCCCACCTCGTCCCAGTGGAGCGGACGTCCGCCCCTGGGGTCGTAGCCGGCGTCTTCCAGTTGCGGCCGGAAGAAGGTGCTGGGTCGTTTGTCGGCCTTGCGCAGGTCGTCGATATCAATAACCATCTTTTTCCTGGAATATTGTCCCTGTTCAAACCCGCTGCCCATGAACAGCGCGTCATAGGGGCAGGCCTCCACGCACAGCCCGCAGAACATGCACTGGTTTATGGCGATGTCGAAGACCTCCAGCCGGTATTTGTCGCCCTCGGCAGGGGCCGTTTCGCTGGGGGTGGTCACTATCTTGATGATCCCCAGGGGGCAGTACTTGGCGCACGACGCGCAGCCGGTGCACCGCTCTTCGTACCAGACGAACTCCTCGCCCCGGAAACGGGGGTGTTGCTTGACCCGTTCTTCGGGATACTGAACGGTGAAAGGCTTCTTGGTCATGTTCTTCAACGTGACCAGCAGACCCTTGGCCATGGCTATTCCGTACATGCTAGCTCACCTCCCCAGAAGAAATGGTGAATCCTGACATCCTAGCTCACTTCCCCAGAAGAAATGGTGAATGCTGACATCCTAGCTCACCTCCATGGAGGAAAGGGTGACTCCAAAAACGGGCTTCGCGGGCCGGACCTTTTCTCGGATCATCGTGCCGAAGATCAGCAGGCAGACGATGGCCACCCCGAAGTTTATCCCGGCCATGATCCACAGGTCGGCCGTGTCCAAGGTCCCGGCGCCGTCGCGCAGGAAATAGACCTCCAGCGCGGTGGCGAACAGGTTGATGATGCTGAGGGGCAGCAGGAACTTCCAGGCGAAGGCCAGCAATTGGTCGATGCGCAGCCGGGGGAAGGTGGCCCGGACCCAACTGAATATGAAGGCCAGGACGCCGATCTTCATCAGGAACCAGGCCCAGCCCAGGTAGTTGGCAGCGGGGCCGGACCAGCCGCTGAGGAACAACGTGACCATCACCGCGGAAGAGGTCAGGACCGCGCCGAACTCGGCGGCCTGGATCAGGGCGAACTTCACCCCGCTGTATTCGATGTGATACCCGGCGATGATCTCCGACTCGGCCTCGGCCAGGTCGAAGGGCGTGCGGTTCAGCTCCGCCATGGTCCCGGTCAGGAAGACGAAGAAGGCCAGGGGCTGCACCAACAGGAAGGGGATGGTCTGGGCTGAGACCACGCCGCTCATGGACATGGACCCGGCCACCAACACCACGCCCAGCAGGGACATCACCACCGGGACTTCGTAGCTGATGAGCACCGCCACGCCGCGGGACGCGCCGAACATGGCGTAGCGGTTGTTGGAGGACCACCCGGCCATGAAGATGGCGATGGACGTTATCGAGGTCACGGCGAGAACGTACAGTATGCCGACGTTCAGGTTGGCCAGGGCCGTGTCCTTGGCGAAGGGCACCACGGCCATCACGAGCACCACCGGAGCCAGCATGACCACCGGGACGATCATGAACACTATGCGGTCGGCCCCCGCCGGTGTCAGGTCCTCTTTGACCAGCAGCTTCACCAGGTCGGCCATGGGCTGGAGCATGCCGAAGGGTCCCCAGCGGTTGGGCCCCAACCGGTTGTGGAACCGGCCGATGAGCCTCCGCTCAAACCAGGAAAAAAGCCCGGCGCCCAGCAGGACTCCGTTCACCAGCAGCATCATTATGGCCAAACCGGCCACGGCGTAGGACAGGCCGCAGGGCAAAAGCTGGCCCACCCACTCGTAGATCACCCGGAACAAGAGGGTATCGTGCAGGATATTGTCGGGGCCCAGAATGCAGTTCACCGGTCCACTTCACCCATGTTTATGTCTATGCTGCCCAGCGCCACGATCATGTCGGCCAATTTCCAGCCCACCAGAAGGTGCTCGGTCACCGTCAGGTTGATCAGGGACGGAGAGCGTATCTTGCACCGGTAGGGGCTGATCCCGCCGTCGGACACCAGATAGAAAGCCAGTTCTCCCTTGGAAGCCTCCACCCGCCCGTAGGCCTCGGCGCCGGGCTGGGGCCGCAGCACCAGGGGCACATCGGCCCGGACCGGTCCCGGCTCGATCTGCTGGATGCACTGTTTCACGATGCGGATGCTCTGGTGTATCTCCTGGATGCGCACCCAGAACCGGTCGTAGTTGTCGCCGCCGGTGGCCACCGGGACGTCGAACTCCATCCGGTCGTAGGCGTCGTAGGGGTCCATCTTGCGCCAGTCCCAAGCCAGCCCGCTGGCCCGGAGCACCGGCCCGCTGACCGAGGCGTTGATGGCCACCTCCAGGGGCAGAAGGCTCACCCCGCGGGTGCGGACCATGACGATCTCGTTCTCGACGATCAACTGTTCAAGCTCTTTGTACTCGTCTTCGAAGTCCTTCAGGAACTGGTCCAGGGCCGGCCAGAAATCGTCCGGAGCGTCGAAGAATACACCGCCGGGACGCATGTAACTCACGGTGATGCGCGCTCCGCAGAGCATCTCGAACAGGTCAAGTATCCGTTCCCTGATCCGGAAGGCGTACATCAGGGGGGTGCCCAAAGTCCCCAGGTCCTGGAGGAAGAATCCGATGCCCATCAGGTGGCTTGCCACCCGCTGCAGCTCGGCCGTCAACGTCCGCAGGTACTTGGCCCGCT
>JACZXN010000056.1 GCA_022571575.1 Chloroflexota bacterium
GAACCCCTCCGGAATGGGCACCAACCGGGATAGTTCCACGTTGGACGAATCGGCGATACTTGTGATGTCACCGATCCGGGACAACAAAATGTCCATTTCCTGCTCCAGAAACAGGAGGTGGGCCTCCAGTTCCAGGGCCTCGGATTCGGCTGTGGCGATTCGTTGGTCGATGCCGATCTGTCTCGCCACCGTCAGGCGGTAATCGCGGGCTTGCCCCAGTCTAATATCCAATTTGGCGTTCAAAGGGCCCAGTTCTTCCGCCACGCCTGAAATCCATCCGGTGAGGTTGAACGCCAGGAAGCCCAGGGCCAGCAATCCGGCGAAGACGGCGGCCGGAACCACGGGAAGCGGCCGGGGGCGGTGGCGCTCGGGCAGTACGTTCTGCGCCGCGATCAATCTGGCTGATTCCTTGGACCGGGAGGCCAGGAAAAGGCCGATATTGGAGACATATTCGGCGGGATCAAACCCATCAGGACATCCCAAGTCTGAACGGAAGGTCTGAATCGGCCGGTCCAGGGCCGCGGCCAACGGACCGAGGAGGCCGTGCATCTGAATGACCTCACCGGTGACCACCACGGGCAGGCCGGAGACATCATCTTCAGGCCGTTGCGAGCGGTGGTATCCGGCGACCTGCCCCACACCCATGGCGATGGCTTCCGCCTGCTCAGTGGTGTCGCGGGGCAGTTCCAGCCGGTGCACGATCCTAGTAACGCCGCCGCGCACCAGGACCACCGCGGTCTGAGCATTGGTCAGGTGCAGGATGAAAACGTCCGGACGCCCCACGGCGGCGGCCAATGCGGCGGCCTTGGGGTATACGGCCGATGGAGCGAGCTGAGAGTCGCGGATGACACCGACCTGGCCGTCCATGTGGGCCCTGGGAACCGCGATGACCGAGGCTTCCCTGGTGGCTTCTCCCTTTGTTATGCGCCAGTGGATATCCACCTCATTGGCCGCGAAAGGCACGGAGTCCATGACCTCAGCGGTGACGATCTCCTTCAGATAGCGGCCTTTCACATCGGGAATGGGCACATGCCGCAGCAGTGGGACATACAACGGCAGGTCGGCGACCACCCGCTTGCCACGGATGGGCAGACCTTCAAGCAGTGATCCCAGGGGATTGAACACCGGCGCTCCGGCCCTTTCTTCGGACTCGGCGGCGTTCGCGGGATCCTCGTCCGAGTTCGCGGACGCTTCTTCCGGCGGCTGGGCGATCTGGCCCGAGCGCCAGGCGATGATACGGTCCCCCTTGAACACCAGCAAACGGGCATGGCCGTCCTCGATGCTGAGAGTCATGGTGGTGGATGCCAGATTGGTGGCGAAGGTCCGGTATTTCGCCCGGATGAACCAGCCGATGCGCCGGGCCGATCGGCCGGTGGTCTGACGGACGCTGATGTAGGGCAGCGCGGCCAGCCTGGCGGCGTTGGCGGCCCCAGTGGCGGCCGTGTGCCGGGTCCAGCGCATAAATCTCAGATTAGCCCGTCCCGCGGACAAGATCCCAGCCGCGATGCCACGCCCGACGTTGGTTAACAGGTTGATCACAGACCAAAAGACGAAGGCGATGGCGGCGCCGATGCCACGCCCGACGTTGGTTATCAGGTTGATCACAGACCAAAAGACGAAGGCGACGGCGGCGCCGATGCCACGCCCGACATTGGTTATCAGGTTGATCGCAGACCAAAAGACGAAGGCGACGGCGGCGCCGATGCCACGGATTGTCCGCCGGACGCCCCGTCCGATGGCTCGAACGCCGCTGGCGGTGCGGTTCCTCATGGCGGTGCAGAGCCGCCCGGTCGCCAGCGCGATTCCGCGGACGCCCCGGTAGAGCATCCGCCGGGCGGCATGGAAGGGAGCGGCGATCCCCAGGCAGACGGCACGGAAAACGCCGGTCAATGTTTGCCCGGTCATCATTGGTCTAGACCAATCATCCGGCGGTTTCATCCCCTTCTTTGGGTATGGGCTCCGGCGATAGGTAGAACCGGAGGCGAAGCTGGGTTGACGGGGAGGAGTCCAGGTTCACGATCCTGGCGCTGGAGGCGACCACCACCGGCACCCGGTCATAGAGCAGGGCCAGGAATTCCTGAACGTTGGCCGTCGGTCCGTCCAGGATCACGGAGATGGGCCGGACGCGGTATTGAAAGGAGCCCCGTGGCTCGATGGTGACCTCTTCCGCCGTCATCGATACCAGGTCAAGGCCGGTGGTCCCGGCGACGTCCGAGACGATGGACATCAGAGTGTCCGTGGCTGGGTAAACAAACAACCGGAGCACGTTTTCCAACCGGAAGGTATTGATCTCCAACCGGGTCTCCCGTTTTGAGGTGCCATCCACGGGACGCCCGATGGACCGCTCCAAGCGGCCAATGTCCGCCCGCACGGACGAGTTGATGCCGGTCACTTGCCAATACCGCGCTCCTTGGGCGGCGAAGTACAGGGTTAGACCCGCCGCCACGATAACGGTGGCGACGACCCACGGCCGGGCCGTGGCTATTTTCGCCCGGAATTGTCGAATCGATTCTTCCATGGTTCCTATCGAAGTGGTCGGGTAGAGGTGATTGGGCTTTCAGCCCGGCGGGCAAGGCGGCTAGCCCAGGTCCTCCATCCCGGAGTAGATGGGCAAGAACATGGAGAGGGCTATGAACAAGACCACCCCGCCGACCACGAAGGTGGACGCCGGTTCCAACAGGGATATGATTGAGCTCAGCCGGTTCTCAACCTCTTTCTCGTAGGAGGTGGCGAGGTCGGAAAGGGTTGTACCCAATACGTTGTTCTCCTCTCCAACCGAGACCAACTCCACCCAAAGCCTGGGCATCACCGAATAACGGCCCACCGCCGACGAGAACCCGTGGCCGCTCATAAGGCTCTCCTCTCCGGCGTTGAAGGCCCGAAGCAGGGCCAGGTTCTTGCACCCGCTGATGGCCAAGGGCAGAGACCTGGCCAGGGGCACTCCGGCCTCCAGCAGCATGGCGTTGGTGCGGGAGAACTGGGCCATCTCTCTGGTGACGATCAGGTCGCCGAAGATGGGCAGGCGGGTCATGGCAAGGTGCAGGGCGTATTGGGTGCTGGGTACGCGGCGCACCACGGCGACGGCCACGCCGGCGATCAAGATCGCCGACCCGATGTAGATCAGGTTGTCCCCGATGGCGCTGATGATCGCCATGGCGATCCTGGTGATCAAGGGCACGTCCGTGCCCCGGCTTTCAAAGGCTTCCAGCAGGGGCGGCAGCATCACGGTCATCATCAAGACCAGCATTGCTATCGACGCTCCCATGGTGAAGGCCGGCATCATCATGGTGCGCTTGAATCTCTGCATCGCCTCGTGCTCCCGGGACAGGGCGTCGGCCAGTTGTTCCAGGGAATTGGCCAGGCTTCCGGTATGTTCGCCCACTTCCACAACCGAGATGTAGCGGCTGTTGAACACGTTGGGAAACTTGGCGAAGGCGGAGGAGAGACTCCCGCCTTGGTTGATGGTCTTGCGGACGTCGCCCAGCACCCGCCTCATGACCCGGTTGTGGGTCTCGCCCGCCAACATCTCCAGGCCGCGCTGCAGGCTGCTGCCGCCCCGCACCATGGTGGCCAACTGGCGGGAGAACCGGACCAGCTCGCCGGTCCTCACTTTGAAGATGGCGGGGAACATCTCGTCCAGTCCGCCGATGGAACGGGAGGGTGAGATCCGAAGGATCTTGTATCCATGGCGGATCACCTCGCCCCTGGCTTCCCCTTCGGTGTCCGCCTCGATCTTGCCCTTGATCAGGCCGTCTTCCAGCGTGTATGCGACGTAGTTATAGAACATAGTTATAGTCCGTGTTAGAACCGCGGCGGGTTATTCCAGGCTGAACATCACCCGCATCACCTCGTACGGAGTGGTCATGTGCTGTTGGACCTTCATCATGCCGTCCTTCCGCAGGAGAACGATGCCCTCGTCAATGGCACGGGCGAACAGTTGGTGCCGGGGCGCGTCGTCGAGGAACAGTTGCCGGATGCCGTCGGTTAAGGTGAGGACTTCGAACACACCGATACGGCCCACGTAGCCGGTCTGGGCGCAGGCGTTGCACCCCGACCCGTATTGGAACCGCTCTTGTTGTTCGCCCATCTCCGCCGCGTAGGCCTGCTGCTCGGCCAGGGGCCGGTCGGTGAGGGTCATGCAGGTCTTGCACACGGCCCTGACCATCCGCTGGGCGACGATGCCCGCCACCGAAGAGGCCACCAGGTAGGGCGGGACGCCCAGTTCCCTGAGCCGGATCAGGGCGGAGATGGTGTCATTGGCGTGGAGCGTCGTCAGCACCAGGTGGCCGGTCAACGCCGCTTGGGTGGCGATGAGGGCCGTTTCCTGGTCGCGGATCTCGCCGACCAGAATCACGTCCGGGTCCAGGCGCAGGATACTGCGCAGTTGGGAGGCGAAGGTGATGCCGGCCTCGGCGTTCACCTGCATCTGGTTGACGTCGGCCATGTGGTACTCCACCGGGTCTTCGATGGAGATGACGTTGTTCTCGGAGCGGTTCATCTGCAGCACCGAAGCATAGAGAGTGGTGCTCTTACCGGACCCGGTGGGCCCGCAGACAATCACCATTCCGTACGGCAGACGCAGCAGCTTCCGGAAGGACTCTTCCGTGTCGGACCGGAACCCCAACTGGTCCAGGGTGAGCAGGGTGAATTTCTTGTCGTCCAGCAAACGCAGGACCGCCATCTCACCAGCTACGGTGCCGCTTATGGCCACCCGGACATCCACCGTCCGGTCCATGACCTCAAAGATCAATTGACCGTCCTGGGGACGGCGGCGCTCGGCGATGTTCAGTCCGCACATGATCTTCAGGCGGCTGATGATGGTGGGGTGCATGTCCTGAGGCAGGTTCATGACCTCGTGGAGGATCCCGTCGATCCTGAACCGGATCCGCAGGCGGGAGTCGGAGGGCTCGATATGGATGTCCGAAGCCCGGTCCAGCAGGGCCTGCCGCAGGAGGAGATTGATGACCTGGGCCGGTCCCGATTCCCGGAGGGTCTGGGCGGTGAGGCGGGCCGCGGAAAGGTCGGCGTCGCCGGCGCTGACGCCGGATAGAGGTTGCGCCGTGATCCGGTAGGCCCGGTCTATGTGCTCCTGCAGGTCCTCCTCGGTGGTGATCACCGGGTCGATGGTGTAGCCGGTCCGGGAGGCCAGGTCCTGTAGCACCTGCAGATCGGTGGGGTCGGTCATCGCAACGGTAAGGCGGTCTCCGGCGCGGGAAACGGGCAGCACCAGATAGCGCTGGGCCACGTCTTCGGAAATCAGGGCCACCGACGCCGGATCGATCTTCTCGCTGCGCAGGTCGACCATTGCCAGGCCCAGGTGGAGGGCGGTCAGCGTGGCCAGGTCCTTGGAGAGCACCAAACCCTCTTTGACCAGTAGACGGCCCAGAGGGCGCCGGTCTTTCCAGGCGGTCTCCTGGGCGTTGGCGACTTCCTCCGGCGTCAGGATGCCGGCGTCGATCAACATCTGCCCCAGGGAGGCCACGCGGGAGCGTCTGGCGGGTTTTCCGCCGGGGCGGGAGCCCTTGGTCCTAGATGAAACACGCGGTGAAACACGCGGTGAAATACTCGATGAAATACTCGATGAATTATTGGAGTGGTCTTCGGGTATCTCCTGGGAGGTTTCGGCGTTTTCGGTGGTGTTTTCCATCATGAAAAGGGATTGACCGGGCCGGAAGATCAATCCAGCAGGACCTTGAGGACCGGAGTCTCGGGTTCGGATTCGGAGCGCCCCATGGACTCGACCTTTGAGACCCCGGTGGCGGCCAACAGGGTGGTCCGCAGCGGGTTGGGCTCACGTAGGCGGAGCCAGACATCCATGCCGTCTCTCCGGGGATTGGAGACCATGCGTAGGAGATGGAACCCGGGGTTTTCCCTCAGGGCGTTGACGAAATCGGCCATGTTCTTGATCGCGCCCTTGGTCTCGACGACCAACTTCACGGCGCCTTCGTAATTCTCTTCATCCGCCTCGGTGGCGGCTGGGACCGGGGCTTCAATCTTGGCCGGGTCTTTGCCTTTGGCGGTGGATCTCCCCGCCGGCTCCCCCCGTTCATCGAGAAAGGATATATCCGGGCTGCATGGCCCCGCGGGGTCCGCCGCAGGCTTGGTCCGGATGGCGCTGATACGCCGCAGGACCGCCTTCACCCTGGAGGCGAGTTCGTTGGCGGAGAAGGGTTTGGTGATATAGTCGTCCGCGCCCATCTCGAGTCCGTGGATCTTGTCTTCGTCGTGGCCCTCCTCGGTGACCAGGATTATGGGCACCTGAGAGGACTCGCGGATCTTCTGACAGGTGGTGAGCCCATCCATTCGGGGAAGCACGATGTCCAGAAGGACCAGCGCCGGAGATGTGGCGGGCAACATTTCCAGGGCCTCTTCGCCGCTGCCGGCGCAGGCCACGCAATAGCCCGCTTCTTCCAAGACAAGGCGTTCCTGGCGTGACAATCCCTCGTCGTTCTCGACGACGAGAATCAGGTTGCCCTTCGGACCCGGGACACAGCCCGCATCGGTGGTCTCCATCGCCATGCTGGAGTACGCCTCCGATTTATTCTATATTTGCTCAGACTCAACGCTAGCATGTGACCAGCTTAAAAGAGAGCCGCTTTTCAATCTGCGGGCAGGGTTCCGGAGGCTCGGCGGAATCCCGACCCAAGAGGCCCCTTTTTGGTTGGGTATTGCCTAGCCATGATTAGGCATATAGAATGATGCATTGTTGTGCCCTAACCAACCGATACATTTAGGAGGACAGGTGATTGGAAGTACTAGGTTGTCATCTCCTGCTGGAACTTAAGGACTGTAACCCCAAACTACTCAACGACCTCTCTTATATTCGCCGGGCGATGATAGAGACGGCTCAGGACGTGGGCGCCACCATCGTCGGCGAATCATTCCACCATTTCTCACCCCAAGGCGTGACTGGAATACTGGCCATCGCAGAGTCCCATATTTCCATCCACACATGGCCCGAGTACGGCTATGCCGCCGCGGATATATTCTCCTGTGGAACCTCGTTCCGGCCCAGGGAAGCGGCCACCAAACTGGCCGAGGCCCTGGAATGCCGCAACCCAGAGATCCAAGAGATCCAGAGGGGTCTGGCGGTCCAGGAGGCCGTGGGACTCTAAACGGGCCCACGATTCAAGGTCGACAAGATGGACATGTCCGGCAACTGGTTTATCGAGAGCGTCCACCCGGACCTATCCACGATGCTCAAGGTGCGACAGGTCTACTATTCCGGCAGGACCGCCTATCAAAAGGTCGAGATTCTGGACTCGGAACTCTTCGGCCGCAGCCTGGTCCTGGACGGCAAGACCCAGTCCACGGAACGGGATGAGCACATCTACCACGAGACCCTGGTGCACCCCGCCATGTTCTGCCATCCGGGGCCCAAGCAGGTCTTCATCGGCGGCGGCGGAGAGGGGGGCACCCTCCGCGAGGTATTGGCCCATCGATCCGTGGAGCGGGCCACCATGGTTGATCTGGACTCGGAAGTGGTGGAGCTCTGCCGCAAATACCTGCCCAACCACCATCAGGGCAGCTTTGACGATCCTCGGACCAACCTGCTCCATGAGGACGCCCGCGGCTACCTGGAAAACACTTCGGATTCCTACGACGCAATCATCCTCGACCTGGTCGACCCCCTGGAGGGCGGGACCGCCGCCCTGCTCTACACCCGGGAGTTCTATGCCATCGCCAAGGCCCGGCTCAATCCCGGCGGGGTGTTGGTGACCCAGTCCGGCCCGGCCGGATTGCTCAACTTCACCGAGTGCTTCACCACCATCTTCAATACGCTGGGCACCATCTTCGCGCACACCAAGGCCGTCCAGGTGCATATCCCGGCGTTCCAGACCTTGTGGGGTTTCACCATCGCCTCGGATACGCCCTTCCCCCAGGTTTCGGAGGAAGGGATCGACGCCGAGGTGGCCCGGCGTTTGTCCAAGCCGCTGAAATACTACGACGGCGAGAGCCACCGCAACATGTTCGCCCTTCCCAAGTTCCAACGGGAGGGTTTCAAGAGCGAGAAACGGGTCAACCGCGACGCCGACCCAGTCTTCATGCTCTAGGCGGCGCAGCCGCGGCAAGTACCTGCCGGACCGGAGATAAACTTAGGCCGCGCGGATGGCTCGGTGAATGAAACGAAAAACGTAGGGGCATCCCGATGGAATCGGGATGCCCCTGCTTTTTTCTACGATTTGGCCGCGAGCGGCAACCGGTTACGGCCGGATGAGCACCCGGGTGGTGCCGTCCGGGTCGGACCGCTTGGTGAGGACCTCGTGCCCTGCCTTCTCGGCCCACAGGGTGACGTCGTAGATGTTCAGGGCGTCGGCC
>JACZXN010000057.1 GCA_022571575.1 Chloroflexota bacterium
GCCGGAAAGGGCCGAGGAAGGCAATCCCCCCGCGGAGATCCACCTGGACCTGGACGTGGAGGCCCACCTGGAGACCAAGATGGCCTGCATCCTATGCCACCGCACCCAGGTGGCCGCCGACTGGCCCTACCACCGGGTGCCGAGAGAAGTGACGGCCGCCATACTGGGGCGAGAGCAGTACATCCGGGCCCACCCCCCGGTCGGTCCGGGGGAAAAGGTGCCCGGCGACTTTTTCCATGGCCTCTAGGACAGCACGCCGGGCTTAGGCCTTGGGCCGCTGGATGATCTCCACGCTGACCTTGTCCGGCGCCTCTATGAAGGCCACCATGGAGCCCGACGGCATGGTCCACGGCTCGCAGTTGAACTTCACGCCGTTGGCCTTCAGATGGGCGGTCACCTCTTCCATGTCATCGACCTCGAACCCGAAGTGGTCCAGCCCGTAGCGGGGCTCGGTGGAGCCCGGCACCGGGTCTTCGCCCTCGGCCCGGCCGGAAATGGTCATCAAGGTCTGGCCGTTGAGCCCCAGCGTGATGGACTTTGTGGTGGACAGGGGGCGCTCGCCGGTGATCTCGGCCCCGAAATTGTCGCAGTAGAATTTGGCGGCCGCGTCGGGGTCCTCGCTGCGGAAATGCAGATGGTTGCAGGTGAATTTCATGGGATTGCTCCTTCGCCGGGATTCAGGTTTCGATTTGTTCTTGGTCTGTCTTTGGTGTTTACGCGATTGAGCCGGTTCGTCTGTTGGTTTGGGGGTTACGCCGCCCCAGATGCTTCGCCGCTGCGGCTGGCTCAGCATGACATACCTGGGCGGTCCGCTTTATCCGAGAAACTCCTGGGTCCACCTGTCGTAGTCCTGCTTGCGGGTGACCTGGGCCACCAGATCGGCCGAGGCCTGGCCCGAAGCCAGATCACCTGGGGCCACGCCGTCCCGCAGGGATTTCAGCGTATCGTAAACCGCCTTGATGGCCGCGTAGAAGGGCAGATGTCCCTGCAACGCCACCCTGACGCCGTTGGCCCCCAGAAATTCCTTGTCGGCCAGCTCGCCGCCGGCCCCGCCCAATAGCAACGGTATCTTGACCTCGGCATGCACCGCTTCGACCTCTGCCCGGGTCTGGGCCCCGGCCAGGAAGATGGCATCCACCCCCGCCTGCTCGTAGGCCTTGGCCCGTTTGATGGCCTCGGGCACCCCTCCCATCCGCAGGGCGCTGGTGCGGCCGGCCACCACCAGGCTGGCGTCCTGGCGTCCCGCCAGGGCCGCCTTCATCTTGCCGACTCCTTCCTCCACCGAGATAAGCTGGTTATCGCCTCCCTGAAAACTCCGGGGCAACAGGGTGTCTTCGATGGTCAGCGCCGAAACACCGGCCGTCTCCAGCTCCTCCACCGTGCGTTTCACGTTCATGGCGTTGCCGTAGCCGTGGTCGGCGTCCACCATCAGGCTGATGTTGCCCGCCCGGCAGATACGGTGGATCTGCTGGGCGAATTCGCTCAGGGTCAACACGATGATGTCCGGCGCTCCCAGGACCGTGCCCGAGGCGATGGATCCGGCAAACATGCCCACCTCAAAACCCAGGTCCTCGGCGATGCGGGCCGAGATCGGGTCGAACACCGACGCCGGATGGACGCATTTGTCGCCGGCCAAGACCGCCCGGTAGTTTTCCCTGCGTTGGGTCAGGTTCATTCGATTCCCTCGCTTCGTGTGAGCTGATTGGGCCGGTCTCATGTCTGGCGCACGCCGCCGGACCCTTCGCCGGACCCTTGGATTGACCTATACTAGGCTGGGATCAAGACTGGGTCAAGGAGGACCATACCCGGTGGAAAATTCAGTGGGTATCTTGGGTGTCGACTTCAGCGGCGCGGCCCCCGACAACAACACCTGGATGGCCCAAGGGCGGTTGAGCGGCGCCGGGCTGGAGCTGGCGGACTGCCGCCGGATGGGCCGGGGTGAGGTCGCGGATATCCTTGAGGGATCACCGGTTGGGTCGGTGGCAGCCCTGGACTTCCCTTTCTCGGTGCCTCGGCAATTCGCCCGGTATTGGATGCCCCAAGCCCGGTCCATGCCCGAATTATGGGCGGGCGCGGCCCAGATGGAATTCAAATCATTCATGGCGTTGCGGGACTCCTACGTGGCAGCCCACGGGGAGTCCAAACGCCGATGCGACCTGGCCTTTCCCGAGTGCTACTCATGCCTGCACAAGGCGAACCCCAACATGGTTCCCATGACCTTCCGGGGCATGCAGATGCTGGACCGCCTGTGGGCCTGGGGCTGCGACGTGCCGCCTCTGGACCGCCAGGGGGCCGGCAAGCCCGTTTTACTGGAAGCCATGCCCGGGGCGGCGCTGCGGGCCATGGGCCTTCCCTATAAGGGATACAAGAAAGGGGTCAGAGCATTGGAGTTGCGGCGCCAAATTCTGGATGGGTTGCCTCAAAGGTCAGGTTTGGCCATTCCGAATCTGGCCGAATTCAAGGAGCAATGCTTGTTCAGCGACGATTGCCTGGATGCGGTGGTTGCCGCGGTGGTTGCCGCCCTCTGGGCGAGGCAGCCGGAGCTTTTCTGGCGGCCGGAAGACGTCGCTTCGTCCCTGCCAAAAATGTTCCAGAACAAGGGCCGGCGGCGGTCCAAACCCGTAGACCTGCCAACAGACGACGGCGGTAGCCATCTAGACATGGCGGTTCAGGAAGGATGGCTATATGCGCCGGTCTATCTTCAGACCGCAGCCGAATCCCAAATCTAGCGGTCTTGCCGATCGGTTGAAGTCCTTGCCCGGAACACCGGCGGCGGATATGCTGATGGCCGTTATCCAGCGGGAAGAACTAGGTTTGATTCGAACATTCAAGGAGAGCAACATGCGAATAGTACGGGTTTATTCGGGAGACGACGGGGAGTCCCACTTTGAAGACCTGACCCCCGACCAGTTGGCCGAGATCGTGTTTCCCATCGGCAACGGGGACATCACATTGGGCCGGCGGCCTTCGCCGTCTTTTTCCGACTACCACAACGCCCCACGGCGCCAGTACGTGCTGAACCTGTCCGGCATAGCCGAGTTTGAGGTCGCCGACGGGACCGTGGTCCGTATGGTGCCGGGGGACGTGCTGGTGGCGGAAGACCTCACCGGACATGGGCACATCGCCCGTAGTATCGGCGACGAGTTTAGGGTTTCGTTGGCGGTCCCTTTGAAGGAGTGACGCCGGGGGAACTTTAAAAAGTTCCCCCAGACCCCCTCAAATTTTAAAGTCTTTGGAGGGTTTGGGGACCTTTCTGCAGAAAGGTCCCCAACGTACTCCTCATCCAGTCAACACCCGGTGCAGATGGATCAACCCCTGCTGCCGCCTTGCCGACGTGACCAGCCGCCCCCAGGCCGGGTCCAGCAGCAACCGGGCCATCTCCCGGGTCAGTTCATTTTCCTGCAACTTGCCAAAACGCCGGTAAAGGTCCAGCTGATCCCCAGACAAAGCATGGAGAAAAGGCAACGCCACGTTGACGGCCAGGTCCCTCGCCCGGTCTTTCCCAACGGGGGCCGCCCTTTCGCCGTCGCCGGCAGCGACGGCGAGACATGCGGTCAACGCCTTGGGGCTCCCGCTCTCGGCAGCCTGGTCCGCGGCCTTTTTCGGCCTCGTTTTCGCAGCCCTTTTCAATGAAGCCGCCAACCCGGCCTGGGAGTACCGGTCCACCCAGCAAGCCGCCCCGGCGAATCGCCGCAGCGGATGGTTGGCCGGGCGCAAACCGGATAGATGCCATTCGCGCCGGGACAGGCATGGACCCAACCCCCTGGGCAAAACCGAACCCCAACCGGTATCCTGGCCCGCCACTAACCCGGAAACCGCCGACAGCCAGCCTTGGACCGCCGCCGCCCGGTCCTTGGCAGGCAGACCTTCCGATCTTTGAACCAAAATGCGCCACGGCGCCCGTTGGGCCAGCTTCACGAAGGGCTGCTGATTGTTCTTATAACCCAGACCTTCCATCAGGCCCTCGTATAACGTTTGGTCAAGAACGGTCTGGTCCGGACCCGTGTCCCCGGTGTCCGGAAATGCCTGATCCGACAGAAACAACCTGAACCGCCGGCTGTTGAAATCGAATCTTTGGTCGCCCGCCAAATCCAGCAACTCACCCGCTTCGACGGCTGTTCTGGGCCGGGAGTATCCCTTACGCTCCAACAATTCCCACAGCCCCATGCCAGCCCTGGGAACGCCACCGGGCCGATTTCCAAAGTGGTCCTGGGTCTCCCAAGCCGGGCCAACCGCAGCGCCGCCCATTGGGAACCGCAGCGGTTCCAGAAGGGGTTCCAATGAAACCACCGGCGTGTCCCTGCCGCTTTGCAGGACCGTGGCGGCCGAGTCGACCTCCAGGGCGGCATGCAGCACAACGCCGTTGTAATTGGGGTCCGAAGAATGGCCGTGGCTGTGCCAGTCCCGCTGACGGACGTGGAGTTCCACGTCGCCCCGCACCAAACCCTGGCCTTCGAACTCTAATATGGCGTCGCGGAAATCGGGGCCGGCGGCCTTGCCCTCCCTTCCGGGATAGATGACGCGAATACGGGCGCCGGCGGCGGTGCGAAACCATTCCTGCCGCGCCGCCCGCTGCTCCCACAGCCGCGCCAGCGTCTTTTCGGAGATGGGATCTCCATCTTTACGGCCATACCGGGCGGGCCTTTCGGCAACCAGACCTAACATAGCCGCAACGTATCATATAGTGGCCGTATTGGACAGTCGTCACCCACGAACTCCTTGCTCTTTTAACTGGCTACACTTAGAATGGCCCAATATCAAAGAGGGGGTTCTATCGAATGGCAGAATTCAAACACCCGCTGGAGAATATTAGAGTTCTAGACTTGGGCCGGCATCAAGCTGGACCGCGCTGCGCCCAGGTTTTAGCCCGCATGGGCGCCGAAGTGATCAAAGTGGAACGCCTGGGCGGCGAGGAGACCCGATACCACGGGCCGTGGGTCAGAAAGCAGAGTGCATATTGGGTGCAGTACAACTCGGGCAAGAAGAGCCTGAGCATAGACCTGCGCAAGGAAGAGGGCAAGGGTATCCTCACCGAGTTGATCAAGGTGTCCGATGTACTGGTGCAGAACTTCCGGCCGGGCACCATCGAGAAGATGGGTTTCGGCTACGACGTGCTTAAAGAGCTGAACCCTCGCATCATCATGGTCAACGTCTCGGCCTACGGCCAGTTTGGGCCCTATAAGGACCAGATCGGCTACGACCCCATCGGCCAGACCATGTCGGGCATCACCATGCTCACCGGCGACGAGGACATGCCCCCCATCCGCACCGGGGTGCCCATCATCGACCGCATCACCGCCCTGCACTCGGCCATCGGCACGCTATCGGCCCTCCACGAGCGGGAATATAGCGGCCTGGGACAGTCCATCGACGTCTGCCTGGCCGACACCGGCTATAGCATGACGGAGATCCCCGTCACCGCCTATCACGGGGCCGGGACCGTCCCCAAACGGGGCAGCGGCGACGGCGCCCCTCCCGGCGGGATATATCCCTGCAAGGAAGGCTGGGTCCTTTTGTCGGCCGGCGACCAGATCCACTGGCACCGGGTGTGCAACGCCCTTAACAAGCCCGAATGGCTGGAAGACCCCCGGTTCACCACCCGCCCGGAGCGGGCCAAGAACGGGGCAATAGTCAACGAAGCGGTGAACGAACTGCTGAAAGACATGACCACCGCGGAGGCGGTGGCCCACTTCACCCTCCACGACGTGGTGGCGGCGCCGGTGAACACCATCCCCATGGCGGCCGAAGACCCCCATCCCTGGGAGCGGGGCGCCATGCAAGAGGTACCGGACTTCCTGGCCGGCACCATCGCGGTCTCCGGCGACTACTGGCACTTCAGCCGGACGCCGGTGGTGGTGGGGTCCACCCCGAAGGTGGGGGAGCACAACCACCAATTGCTGTCGGATATCCTAGGGTATTCCGACCAGCAGATTACGGAACTCACCAAGGATAACGTCATCGGCACCGACGACCACTACGACGAAGTTCCGGGGTAATAGCTTCGCTTAGCTGTCAGCTTTAAGGGGCCGGGGCGGTGAAACCGCCCCGGCCCCTTAACATTTGTGCCCTCCAACCCAGCGTGACGAGCCCTCAAGCCCGGTGCCAGCGGCCTAAAAGCTGAGCGCTGACGGCTGACGGCTGATAGCTGACCGCTAATAAGTCATCATCATCCGCTGGATCTCTTCCGAGTCAGCCGTCCTGGTCAGGGCCAGCATCAACAATATCCGGGCCTTCCTGGGCGACAGGTTGTCGGCGGTGATGTAGCCCTCTTCGGTGAAGCGCCGGGTGCGCATAACCCTTCCGCTGCCGGCCTGGGTGGCGATGACCACCTTGACTCCCCGGCCCATGGCCTCTTTCAACGCAGCCGTCATGGCAGGGGGGGAACCGCCGCTGCCCAAACCGGCCGCCACTATCCCCGGCACCCCGGCGTTGACCAATGCTTCCACCACCACTCCGTCGGCTCCGCCGTAGGCCAGGGCGATGTCCACCCTGGGAAGTTCAGCCAGTCCGGCCACGTCGAACTCGGTATCCGCCGTGTGGGTCCGGGTGGTGTCCCGGTAGAAGACGACCTCCTCGTCGGAATCGGCGTAACCCAGTAATCCCACGTCGTTGGAGCGGAAGGTTTCCAGGCGGTAGCTGTTGGTCTTGGTCACGTCCCGGGCCGCCTGGATCTGGTTGTTCAACACGGTCAGCACCCCCCGTCCCCGTGACTGGGGGGACGCGGCCACCCGCACGCAATCGATGATATTCATGTCGGCGTCGGTGCCCAGGCCCGTGGGAGGCCGCATGGAGCCGGTGACCACCACGGGTTTGCCGCTCTTGACCGTCAGGTTGAGGAAGTAAGCCGTTTCCTCTAATGTCGCGGTGCCGTGGGTTATGGCCACCCCCGCCGCCTGGGGGTCCTGGGCGAATATCTCGTTGATCCGCTGGGCCAGACCCAACCAGTGGGAGGGCAACACGTCGGTGCTGCCCAGGTTCAGGAACTGCTCCACCCTGATCTCGGCGATCTGGTTGACCTCGGGCACCCGGTCCAACAGTTCCTGTATGGTAAAGTGCTTATTGTCGTAGCTATAATTGATAAAATCGGTGCGCTCTCGGCCCACGAAGGAGATGCTTCCGCCGGTGCCGATGACGTACACCCGGGGTTTGTTCTGGACGGCCATACCTGCCTCCTAACCGGGGTTGAAATTTGGGGACGGTCCCAGGGCGGTTGGCCCGCTCTTAGCGAACGAATCCAACCTGGAGCAGCAGTATACGTCATGCCTGCTTCAAGCCGATAGCCCCCCTGAATAGCATCTGAACAGCATCACAGAATGCAAAGATCGGTTCATATCCAAAATTCCACCGCTGATCGATTCACCCGGCCCACGGGCCCCATCGTGCCGGCCGCCGTTTCAATATTTATCTCATTCATTTTGATTTCCTTGCTCACGCCCGGTTCCCCGGCTTCGGGACAAGGACTTCCGGAAATATCTGGCGCCGTTTCGGTACAGGGAGGAAAACCGGCTCAGGACGTTTCCATCCAGGTCACCGAGATTCCCGATGCGGTGACGGCCGAGACCGTTGCCGGAGGATTGGAGGTCCCTTGGGCGCTGGCCTTCACCCCCGACGGGCGGATCCTGGTGACGGAGCGCCGGGGCAGGATACGGGTGATCCAAGGCGGCGAATTGTTGGACGCTCCCCTGGCGGTGCTGGACGTGGCGCGGGTGTCCGAGGCCGGGTTGATGGGCATCGCCCTGGACCCCGGATTCGCCGCCAATGGGCATCTGTACGTCTGTTACACCTACGTTGACGACGGCGGGAATCTGTTTAACCGGGTGGCCCGGCTGACCGAATCCGCCGGCGTGGCCGGGGACCACCGGGTGGTGCTGGACGGCATTCCCGGCGCCCGGAACCATAACGGCTGCCGGCTGAGATTCGGACCCGACGGCAAGCTCTACATCACCATGGGCGACGCCCAAGAGAAGGATAACGCCCAGGACCTGGCATCGCTGTCCGGCAAGGTGCTGCGGATCAACGCCGACGGCACGATCCCCCAAGACAATCCCTTTTCTCGCTCCCCGGTATACACCTACGGCCACCGCAACCCCCAGGGCCTGGACTGGCACCCCGTCACCGGGGACCTGTTCATCACCGAGCACGGTCCCGCGGCGGACGACGAGATACACATACTGCGCCCCGGCGGCAATTACGGCTGGCCCAACGCCCCCGGGCAAGTCCACGCCC
>JACZXN010000058.1 GCA_022571575.1 Chloroflexota bacterium
AAGGGCATCGACGCCGTGGGCTACCAGGCGGCCAAAGCCGGGTCCTCGGCCGTGGGCGGGGAACAGGAAGAGTCGCCCAATCTCGTGTTGAACCAGATGATCGACGTGGTCAACCCCACCGGCGCTCTCGGCATACCGGGACTCTACGTGCCCACTGATCCGGGCGGCGTTGACGAAGGCGCGAAACGCGGCGCGTTGTCCATCAACTTCGGCCTCCTGTTCGAGAAGGGACTGCGGCTGGGCACCGGCCAGTGCAATGTGAAAAAGTACAATGCGTACCTCCGGGACATGATCATCTCCGGGCGGGCCAACCCCGGTTTCGTGGTTTCCCATACCGTTCCGCTGAACGACGCCCCGGACGCCTACAAGAAGTTCGACCAACGGACCGACGGCTACACCAAGGTGATCCTGAATCCCTAGCCGGAAAACTCCGATTGAAACGCCAGCGGGAAACGCCAACGGGGAAAAGGGGTGAGCCCGATGCAGATCGGCAGCGGCGCAAATACCTACGAATGGCAGGACTCTTGGGCCCAGATTCCGGACTCGGAGAGCGCCCGGACCGGGTGGTCCCATCATGGCGTGGCGGTGACGGAGTCGGGTCAGATAATCACCTATCACCCCGGCGACCCAACCATGATGCTCTTCGACCGTGAAGGGAATCTGGTCCGGTCCTGGCCGGTGGACCTGAGCGACGCCCACGGGATCACCCTGGTGACCGAAGACGGCCGGGAGTTGCTCTGGATCGCCGACAACGGCCGTAAGCGCCAGCCCGGCATCGGATACGAATATCCCGGCGGAGGGACGCGCGGGCAGGTGCTGAAGATGGACCTGGAGGGAAACGTCCTGGCCAGTCTGCAGCGCCCGGACCTCGATGTGTACCGCGAGGGCATTTACTCGCCGACCCTGGTTGTGGTGAACGAAGAACGGCACGGCGGAAACGGCGACGTTTGGGTCGCCGATGGTTACGGCCAGAGCTACGTCCACCGCTACGACAAAGCGGGGAACTACATCTCCAGCATCAACGGCGAGGAGGGCGAGGCCGGCCGGTTTGATTGTCCCCACGCCATCTTTATCGACCGCCGGGGCTCCCCTGGGGAACTCTATGTGGCGGACCGGGCCAACGGGCGGGTCCAGGTCTACGACCTTGAGGGGAATTACCAGCGGGTGTTCGGCGGCGGCTTCCTCACCACGCCCAGCGGGTTTGCCACCCACGGCGACATGCTGGTTATCGCCGAGCTTCGGGCCCGGCTTACGGTCTGCGGGAAAAACGACGAATTCGTCTGCTACCTTGGGGCCAATGAACAGGTGTGCGACGTTGAGGGATGGCCCAATAACAAGGACGCCTCGGGGAATATCGTCGCCACCACCCTGCTGGAACCGGGAAAGTTCAACAGCCCCCACGGCCTGGCGGTGGACGCCCAGGGAAACCTCTACGTCGCCGAATGGCTCATCGGCGGCCGGTTCATCCGCCTGGGAAAGGTCTGAATCCCATCACGGTCCCGGCCCAACCTCAAACGTTGTACACCCATCGGGGACACCTGCGCCGGTCGAGTAAGCACCCCGGCGCGGAGCGAAACATCTATAGTTTGCAATTAGATTCTTCGCCGTTCCGCTATTGAGTAGGCAAGGCCGGCGAATCCACTAAGACATGAAGAAGGTGCCGAATGAAAGCCGTGGCGCTGATCCCGCGCAAACCCGACAGCCTTTATCTGGCCGAGTTGCCCGCGCCGAGTATCGATGATGTGCCCGGCGGCCGGGGCGTGCTGGTCAAGGTGCTGCGAGTGGGTTTATGCGGCACCGACAGGGAGATTCAGGCCGGGGAGTACGGCACGGCGCCTCCCGGGTTCGATTTTCTGGTCCTTGGCCATGAGTCTTTGGGCGTGGTCGAGCAGGTGGGGCCCATGGTCACGGAGATCGTCCCCGGCGACCACGTCGTTGCCCGCGTGAGGCGTCCGGGAAACAGCCTCTACGATGCCATCGGGATGCAGGATATGAGCACCGACGATGAGTACCACGAACACGGCATCAACCTGTTGCATGGTTTCTTCACCGAACACTACGTCGATGTCCCGGAATTCCTGACCAAGATACCCGCCGGAATCCGTGGGATCGGCGTGCTGACAGAGCCGATGACCGTCGTTGAGAAAGGCGTGTCTCAGGCCTTTGAGATCCAACAGCGGTTGAGGATCTGGAATCCCAAGATTGCCGCCGTGATGGGGGCTGGGACCATCGGCCTGATGGCGACTCTATTGTTGCGGTTGCGGGGCGTGGAGGTGGTGACCATGGCGCTGGAGGAAAAACCCTATCTCAACTCGGACTTGGTGGAGGCCCTGGGAGCCCGTTACCTCAGCACTCGCCAGATGTCCCTGGCCGAAGCCGCGGCGGCTCACGGTCCCTTCGACCTCATCTTCGAGGCCACCGGGTTCTCGCCTCTGGTGTTCGAGGCCATGCAGGCCCTGGGGAAGAACGGGGTTCTGGTGATGGCCAGCGTGACCGGCGGCGACCGCACGGTGGAGGTTCCCGCCGACGCCATCAACATGGGATTTGTGCTGGGGAACAAGGTTGCCGTTGGCACCGTCAACGCGGCGCCGACGCATTACCGGGCGGCGGTGCAGGACATGACCTTGGCCGATGCTCTGTATCCGGGCTGGTTGTCCCGGATGCTGACCCATCAGGTGCTGGGATTGGACAATTACGTGCAGGCTTTCGATCTGCTTAATGGACGGGAACGGGTCATCAAGGCCTACATCGAAGTGGCTCCCGTCAGCTAGCCAAGACCCCTCAACCCAATAAATCGAGGCGGTATAAAGTGGCCCAGCAGAATCAATACGACGTGATCATCATCGGCAGCGGCGCCGGCGGGGGCACCCTCGCCTACCGTTTGGCCCCCTCGGGCAAGCGGGTCCTGATCCTGGAACGTGGCGGGTACCTGAGCCGCGAGAAGGAGAACTGGGACTCCAAAGAGGTCTTCGTCAACGGCCGGTACAACAACGCCGAGAACTGGTTGGACGGCAAAGGCAAGGAGTTTCAGCCGGGCCAGCACTACTTCGTCGGGGGAAACACCAAGTTCTATGGGGCGGTGTTGCTGCGGATGCGCCGCGAGGACTTTGGAGAGCTGCAGCATCACGGCGGCGTTTCGCCGGCCTGGCCGGTGGGCTACGACGATTTCGAGCCCTATTATACGCAGGCGGAGCAGCTTTACCAGGTCCACGGCGAGCGGGGGATAGACCCCACGGAACCCTGGACCAGCGGGCCGTTGCCCTACCCGTCCGTGAGCAACGAGCCGCGTATCCAAGAGCTGGCCGACGACCTGCGCCGTATCGGGCGCACGCCATTTCCGTTACCCATCGGCATCATGCTGAACGAATCCCAACGGCATCTGAGTCCCTGCATCCGCTGCGACACCTGCGACGGCTTTCCCTGCATGGTGAACGCCAAGGCCGACGCGCACGTGGTCTGCGTGGAACCCGCATTGAAGCACGACAACGTAACCTTGTTGACCGGCGCCAAGGTAACCTCTTTGGAGACCGGCCCCGACGGGCGCTCCGTAACCGGCGTGCTGGTGGAACGGGACGGTCAGCAAGAGACCTATTCCGCCGATTTGGTGGCCGTGTCCTGCGGGGCGGTCAACTCAGCGGCGTTGCTCCTGCGTTCCGCGGGCGGGCGGCACCCCAACGGGCTGGCCAATAGCTCTGATATGGTCGGCCGGCACTACATGGCCCACAACAACTCGGCGCTGATGGCCCTGTCCCTGCGGCCCAATCCAACGGTGTTTCAAAAGACCATCGGCATCAACGATTACTACTTCGGGTCGGACGATTGGCAATACCCCCTGGGGCACATTCAGATGCTGGGTAAAACCAACTCGGATATGCTCAGAGACAGCGCGCCGCGTCTGGTCCCCGGCCGCGCCCTGGAGGAGATGGCGGGTCACTCCCTGGACTTCTGGCTGACCTCGGAAGACCTGCCCCTTCCGGAGAACCGGGTCACCGTCAACTCCAGCGGGCAGGTTGTCCTGCACTACACCGAGAACAACGCCGAGGGGCACCGGCGGCTCGTCAGAAAGCTCCGTGGAATGCTCAAGGACATCGGATGTGAGAACCGCCTGCTTCCTTTTTCGCTCTATATGGACAAGAAGATTCCCCTGGCCGGCGTGGCCCACCAGAACGGCACCCTGCGTTTCGGCGCCGACCCAAGATCCTCCGTGCTGGACCTGAACTGCAAGGCCCATGACCTGGACAACCTGTACGTGGTTGATTCCAGTTTCTTCGTTTCCAGCTCCGCCGTGAATCCCACTCTGACCATCGTCGCCAATGCCCTGCGCGTGGGCGACCATATGCTGGAGCGGTTGCGGTGAGCCGCCTGAAGGGGGTTTGATCAGCCCGGATGGAATACGAAGTGTTCACCGGCGATTTGCCTTACCTGACCACCGTCCAGATGCGGGAGGTGGACCGGGCGATGATGGAGGACCTCAACATAGGGCTGATCCAGATGATGGAGAACGCAGGCCGGAACCTGGCCCAGCTGGCCCGCGGCAGGTTCTTTGACGGCAATCCCCAAGGCAGAAAAGTTACGGTCCTGGCCGGCGCCGGAGGCAACGGCGGAGGTTCCTTGGTCTGTGCCCGGTGGTTGCACAACCACGGGGCCGAGGTGAGTGTGTTCGTCACCCGGCCCGACCGGGAGTTCACCCCGGTCCCGGCGCGTCAGTTGGAGATACTGCGCCGGATGCAGGTAAATGTGTACCCAGCGGGCGACCTGGGAACCGCTGAACGCCCGGAACTGGTCCCCGATTTGATCATCGATGGGGTGATTGGCTATAGCCTGCAAGGCGCCCCCCGGGACACCGCCGCCGACATGATCCGGTGGGCCAACGGTCAAGGCGCACCGGTCCTGGCCTTGGACGCACCGTCCGGCGTGGACACCGCCACGGGGGCAGTTTCCGACCCGGCCATCAAGGCCACGGCGACCATGACCCTGGCCCTGCCGAAGGAGGGTCTGCGCGCCCCCGGCGTGGCGGCCCAGGTCGGCGAGTTATACCTGGCCGACATCGGTGTGCCGCCGTCGCTGTACGCCGGGCCCTCCCTGGATTTGAAGGTGGGCAACATATTTGCCCGAAGCGAGATCATCCGGCTTAAATGAACAGACCAGAAGAGGTCCGGACAAAATTAGATTCGGTAAGAGCGTGGCTCCAAGCCAACGGCCTGGAGGCGCTGCTGATAAACTCCCAGGCCAACTTTGCCTGGTTGACCGGCGGCGGCGCGAACTACGTGTACGTGGGGGACGCCGCCGGAGAAGCTTATCTGCTTGTCGTTCCGGACCGGGCCTACCTGCTGACCAACAACATCGAAGCACCGCGGCTACAGGAAGAGGAGGTGGCCGGTCTGCCATTCGAGGCGGTCGTTTGGCCCTGGCATCAACCCGATGGGGCCAGGGAAAAGTTATCCAGCCTATGCGACGTGTCCAAGTCGGTCTCCGACCTGGGCTCCCTGGGCTTGCCGAAAGTCCCCGATGGGTTCAATCTACTTCGCCACACCATGTCGCCATCGGAGATAGATCGTTACCGGCGATTGGGGCAGGACGCAGCCCGGGCGCTGGAGGACGTCTGTCTCAGCTTTGAACCGGGCGACTCCGAGCTGGACATCGCGGCTGCGTTGGCCCACCAGTGCGGGAGGCGGAACATCCTGCCGCTGGTGAACCTGGTGGCCGGTGACGATCGGATCGCCCGCTACCGCCATCCATTGCCCACCGGTAATCAGGTGCGCAAGACCATGCTGATCGCGTTGACCGGCCGCCGCCACGGTCTGCACATCTCCCTCACTCGCCTGGTGTCCTTCGGTCCGGTGGACCCCGGCCTGTTGGCGCGGCACCGGGCAGTGGCCACGGTGGACGCCAGATACATCCTGGAGAGCCGGGCTGGGGTTACCCTGGGTGATGTGGTGACCCGGGCCATCGACCAGTACGTCTTGGAGGGATTCCCCCAAGAGTGGGAACTCCATCACCAGGGTGGCCTCACCGGCTATGCCGGCCGGGAGATTTTCGGCACGCCCGATTCAGCGTACCGCTTAAAGCACGATCAAGTGCTGGCCTGGAACCCCTCCATCACCGGCGCCAAGTCTGAGGATACGATTCTTCTCGCCACCGGTGGCGCCGAAGTCCTGACCCGCACCGGGTCATGGCCGGAACTGAACATCGACTTGCCCATGGGTACATCACGCCGGCCCGCTATCCTGGTAAGGTAGAGCCGAGCCGTTGCTTGCGAATATGAGGAGGACATAGTGGCATACCAGCCCATCGAGAACTATGGAGTAGTGGGAAATATGCGCACCGTCGCGCTGGTCGGTATCAATGGGTCCATCGATTGGTTCTGCTGCCCTAAATTCGACTCGCCCAGCATCTTCGGCGCCATCCTCGACGAGAAGAAGGGTGGGTATTTCAAGATCGCGCCGGTCCAAGATGGGGCAACCCACAAACAACTCTACTGGCCGGAAACCAACGTTTTGATCACGCGGTTCCTCTCGCCCGGCGGGGTCGCCGAAGTCATCGACTTCATGCCGGTGGACTATCACGGGCACGAGCATGAGGTGAATCAACTGATCCGGAGGGTAAACATAGTCCGCGGGACCATGGCCCTCCGGATGGAGTGCTTCCCGGCCACCAATTACGGCCGGGACGAGCACGAGGTCCAGATGAACGAGTGCGGCGCGATGTTTCTGTCGCCCGGCATCAGGATCCAACTTTCCACCACCATGCCCCTGGTCCAGCAAGGCAGTGGCGTGGTGTGCGATTTCACGCTCCATGAGGGCCAGACGCTCACCTTCTCCATCGCCGAGATAGAAGACCAGGCAGACGTCGGATTCAAGTTTTCCGAGGAGGAGAGCGAGCACCTCTTCGAGGAGACCGTGGATTACTGGCGGAATTGGCTTTCTCAGTCCACCTACCGGGGCCGGTGGCGGGAGATGGTGGAACGGTCGGCCCTGGTGCTCAAACTTCTCACCTACGAGCCCACCGGGGCGATCGTCGCGGCGCCCACCTGCAGTCTGCCCGAGGGCATCGGCGGCGAGCGCAACTGGGATTACCGCTACACCTGGATCCGGGACGCCGCCTTCACCGTGTACGCCCTGATGCGTATCGGTTTCACCGAATCGGCCGGGAAGTTCATGGGCTGGATCGAAGCCCGGGCCGCGGAGGCCAACGAGGACGGCTCCCTTCAGATAATGTACGGCATCGACGGCCGCCACGATCTAACAGAGGAGACGCTGACCCACCTGGAGGGCTACAAAGGGTCCAGCCCCGTCAGGGTGGGTAACGGCGCGTACGGCCAGGTCCAGTTGGACATCTACGGCGAGTTGATGGACTCGGTATACCTTTACAACAAGTACGGCACGCCCATCTCCTACGACTTTTGGACCCACCTCAGCCGGCTCACCGATTGGGTGGTGGACAATTGGCGGCGTCCCGACGAGGGCATCTGGGAGGTGCGGGGTGGGCAGCAGCACTTTGTCTACTCCAAGCTGATGTGCTGGGTCGCCATCGACCGGGCCATCCGGTTGGCGAACAAACGTTCCTTCCCCGCCGACCTGGCGCGGTGGCACGCCGCCCGCGATGAGATATACCAGGAGATCATGGAGAAGGGCTGGAGCGAGGAGCGGCAAGCGTTTGTTCAGGCCTATGACAGCGACAGCCTGGACGCCTCCAATCTGATGATGCCCCTGGTCTTCTTCATGGCGCCCAGCGACCCCAGGATGCTCAAGACCCTGGACGCCATCGACCGCTCTCCGGCCAACGGCGGGTTGGTGTCCAACAGCCTGGTCTACCGGTACGACGTCAACAAGACCGACGACGGGCTGACGGGGGAAGAAGGGAGTTTCAACATCTGCACCTTCTGGCTGGTGGAGGCGATGACCCGGGCCGGTCAGGCCGACCGGAGCCGCCTCAACAAAGCGCGGCTGATGTTCGAAAAGATGCTCAGCTACGCCAACCACCTGGGGCTGTATTCCGAGCAGATCGGGACCAGCGGCGAGGCCTTGGGAAACTTCCCCCAGGCATTCACCCACCTGGGCTTGATCAGCGCCGCCTACAACCTGGACCGGGCCCTTGGGGGGAAGCCGTGACCAGCTTTTAGGATCAGTGGCAACCGACGCCTCCATGGATAAGAGAGCGGATCAGCTGCCGAACGCCTAACGCAATGCGCAGCCGTGGGGCCTGAACCCCCGACAAGCGTAAGGAGACTAGGT
>JACZXN010000059.1 GCA_022571575.1 Chloroflexota bacterium
CCTCCACCGCCGGGGTGTTGGAGACGGCCTGAAACTCTTCCGAGAACACCAGCGTCACTTCAAAGGTCGCCTTCTTGGCCGGTTCGTCCCAACAGGGGAAGGCCCGCCGGGCGTCGGTGGCCTCGAATTGGGTGGTGGCCAGGTAGCGGGTCTCGCCGTCCTGGGAGGTGTATTCGGACCGGTAGAAACCCACCAATTTATCGTTCAGTTCTCCGGTGAAGGCCATCTCCAACCGGGCGTCGCCGGGCTGGACGGTTTCGCCGAAGTCCAGGGTCGCCGTCTCGGCTTCTTTATCCAGGGTTATGGAGTGGCTGGACAGCGTGGTCCCATTTGTGGAAAGGGTCGCCGAACCGATCACCAGGTCCACGGCGTTGAGCACGATGGTGGAGGTTGGCTCCAAGACCAGGAGGTCCACGGTCTGCTCGCCCTTGAAGGTGAAGTTTTTCAGGTCTGGCTGGAGCGTGATGCGGTACTTGCTGGGGCGCACTGTTTCGGGCAGGACCACTGCGTCAGATGCGGGCATTACAATCTTCCTCCGTTGTCATCAGTCGTGGGCTTCCGGCGTCCGTTCGCGGCCGACGGGGCGGATCCCACGGAAATGGGTACAAAGAACCGCTGTGGAAGCGGGGGTTGGAGGGCCCGTCGCCGAGGAATCCGGCGGTGATGGGCCGCTGCCTAGGCCCGCTGTTAAGGCGTAGGGCCAGTTTACCATTAACCCGTCCAACCCGTTGTCGCGTCTACCGGTGGGGAGAGTGCCGGGCAGACCGGCCGGGCATGGTGTCCGCCCCACTTGATGCTATAATACGGGCCGGTTTTGTCACCCCATTCAGGCGTGGGAAGGGGTTCGGGCGCGGCCCTTCCAAATGGCGGAAACCCCGGTTTTGGAAGGTCCGGGGAGACAGGCCTCCACCGGCTTTTCCCGGTGTCCCGGCGCGGCCGGGGTCCGGAATCTTATTTCACTAAGGAAGACCCAAATGCCTCCCAAGACCATGTTCGAAAAAATCTGGGACGACCACGTGGTGGTGCAGGAGCCGGGCGAGCCCACGGTGATGTACATCGACCTGCACCTGGTCCACGAAGTAACCTCCCCCCAGGCCTTTGACGGCCTGAGAGCGGCCGGGCGCAAGGTGCGGCGGCTCGACCTGACCGTCGCCACCGCCGACCACAACACGCCGACCTGGGACCTGTCCCTGCCGGTTACCGACGACATATCCAAGAAACAGTTGGACGCCCTGGACCGCAACTGCGCCGAGTTCGGCGTGACGTTGTACGACCGGTTCAGTCCCCTACAGGGCATAGTCCACATCATCGGCCCCGACCTTGGCTACACCCAGCCCGGCAAGACCGTGGTCTGCGGCGACAGCCATACCTCCACCCATGGCGCCCTGGGTGCCTTCGCCATGGGCATCGGCACCTCGGAGGTCGAGCACGTGCTGGCAACCCAGACCCTGCGTCAGTTCAAGCCCAAAACCATGGAGATCCGGGTCAACGGACAGTTGCCCAAGGGCGTCACCGCCAAGGACATCATCCTGGCGATCATCGGAAAGATCGGCGTCAACGGCGGCGTGGGCCACGTCATCGAGTACACCGGCGAGGCCATCCGCGCTCTGTCCATGGACGGCCGGATGACGGTCTGCAACATGAGCATCGAAGCCGGGGCCCGGGCCGGCATGATCGCCCCCGACGAGACCACCTTCGATTACCTGCGCGGCCGCCAGTTCGCACCCCAAGGCGCCGACTTCGACGCGGCGGTGGAACGGTGGAAGACCCTGCCCACGGACCCCGGCGCCAGGTATGACAAGCTGGTGGAGATGGAGGCATCCGAGTTGGAGCCCCATGTGACCTGGGGCACCAATCCCGGCATGGTCGCCCCCATCTCCGGCCGGATCCCCGACCCGGCCGGCATGGAGGACGAGGCGCAGAGAGAGGCCACCGTCCGGGCCCTGGAGTACATGGGCCTGGAGCCCGGCACGGCCATCAAGGACATCAAGATCGACCGCATCTTTGTGGGCGCCTGCACCAACGCCCGTTTGGAGGACCTGCGGGCCGCCGCCGAGGTGGTCAAGGGCAAGAAGGTCCACGACGACGTTTACGCCATGGTGGTCCCCGGTTCGGCCAAGATCAAGAAAGAGGCCGAGGACGAAGGCCTGGACAAGATATTCGAGGAGGCGGGCCTGGACTGGCGGATCGCCGGCTGCTCCATGTGCCTGGGAATGAACCCGGACATCCTCTCGCCGGGACAGCGCTGCGCCTCCACCTCCAACCGCAACTTTGAAGGGCGGCAGGGCAAGGGAGGCCGCACCCACCTGGTCAGCCCCGCCATGGCGGCGGCGGCGGCCATCGCCGGCCACTTCGTCGACGTGAGAGACCTTTAAACGCCCACAAACCCTAGGAGATCAACCATGGACCCATTCACGAAACTAACCGGCGTGGTCGCCCCCATCGACCGCGTCAACATCGACACCGACCAGATCATTCCGGCGGTGTTTCTGAAGAGCATCGAGAGCAGCGGCTTCGAAGACGCCCTGTTCTCGTCGTGGCGGTACAACGCCGACGGCAGCCCCAACCCCGATTTCGTGTTGAATAAACCCGCCTACAAGGACGCCCATGTCCTGGTGGCCGGCCCCAACTTCGGCTGCGGCTCGTCCCGGGAACATGCCCCCTGGGCGCTCCGGGATTACGGGATCAAGTGCATCATCTCGGCCAGTTTCGCCGACATCTTCTACAACAACTGCTTCAAGAACGGCGTGCTGCCCCTGATACTGCCCGAAGAACAGGTGCGGGTGATCATGGATAAGGCCGAGTCCGATCCGGGCGTGCAACTGAACGTTGACCTGGTGAGCCAACGGGTCTGGGACGACAGCGAGGAGATATCCATATCCTTCGAAATCGACCCCGCCCGCAAAGACGCCCTGGTCAACGGCCTGGACGACATCGGCCTGACCCTCCGCATGGAGAACGACATATCGGCCTACGAGGCCAGGCGGGGGCTGTAGGCGCCGGGGAGTGGCGTGTGGCCAAGAACTTTCAGCCTTTGGCCGTCGGGTTGCCCGTTAAGCCGGTCCGGTCCACGGGGGATTGTTTAGTTACAATCTTGGCTGATAGCTGATAGCTGATAGCTGATAGCTGACAGCTGATGGCCGTCGGCTTTCAGCGTTCCGCCACCGCTTCAACCGCGGCGACCGCCTGGGATGGAGCGGCGGCCGGGGGTCCCAGCATCAGGAACAGTGCCGACCCGAAGAAGCAGACCACGGCGACCACGGCGAAGGACACCGAATAGGTGCCGGTGGCGTCGAACATGATCCCCGCGAACAACGGCGCGGCCAGCAGCAGCACGTTCATCGGGATCATGGAGATACCGGTGATGCTGGCGAAGGCCTTGCGGCCGAAGTAGACGCCCCGGATCGCGGTTGTCATCGGACCCCGGCCTCCGAAACCGATACCAAGCAACACCGCGAATAGATAGGCCATCAACTCGGTTTCTCCCACCACCAGCACGGCTACAGCCACGGACTGGACCGCCGAAAAGGCGAAGATCGCCCACCGGATCGGTATCCGGTCGCCCACGAAGCCGCCGATGAGAGTGAAGACCGCCCCCACCGCCGTGTAGGCCGCCACCACCCACCCCACCGTCTGCAAAGAGAAGCCCCGGTCGGTCAGCATGGGACCCAGGTGGACCATCATGGTCACGATGACGATGGAGGAGCAGGCATGGCCGATGGAGATGAGCCAGAACGTCTTGGTCCGAACGGCCTCCTGCCAGGTATAGTTCGGCTCCTCGGCGCCGGGGGCAGGTTTCTCGTGTTCAGCCGCCGCCGGCTCGGGCGGCCGGCCGTCGGGATATTCACCGTGATCTTCGGGATTGCTCCGCACGAACCGGGACAATGGCACCGCCACGGCCATGAGGAAGATGCCGATTACCGCTGCCGTCCACCGCCAGCCCGGCCGGCCCGGGATGTCGGGGTCGATGGCCCAGACGAGGACGGGCACCAAGATCACCCCGCCGATCAGGAATCCCTCCATGGCCATGCCCATGGCCATGGCCCGCCGCCGGGCGAACCAATTGTTGATGACGGTCATCATCGGCAGCCAGCTACCCAATCCGGTGCCCATGCTCATGATCACGAAGGCCAGATAGAGCTGCCACAGGCTATTGGTCCCGGCCAGGATGAGGAACCCAACCCCTGCGATGGTCATCCCCAAGGCCACCATCGTGCGGGGGCCTAATCTGTCCACCAGATATCCGGCCACCGGCCCCATGATGGAGCCTTCCACACGGGTCAAAGAGAAGGCGATGGTGAGTTGGGTGCGGCTCCAACCGAACTGTTTCTCAAAAACGACGAACCATGCGGTCATGCCCTGAAACATGGGCACCGTGCCCACGACCATGATCAGGGCGGCCACTCCGACCAGGACCCAGCCGTAGAAAAGGCGGCGAGGACGCGTCGGCATATCGGTCTGGGCCATCTTCCACCTGCGTTTGTGTTTGACCTGCGTTGGTGTTTGAACGAAAAGAGGTTGGGCCGGATCAAGGATATCAGAGCGGCAGCTTTCCTACCCGCGGACTCCAACAAGCGTCCCCGGAAACCGGTCCGGTCTGCGGTGGGAGTACGGAAATCCCCCAACCCCCTTTACGAAAGGGGCTCGTTGGGCACTTTTGTGATTACGTCCGTTACCTGATAGCTGACCGCTACGTGGGAAACGCCCTTCTGACCTGCTCTTGGAAGTCGGTCTCGTAGCGCTGCATCCGGCCTTGGCGCACCTGCTCGTCCAGGGATGGGCGCTGGACCGGCCGTGGGTCGGTGGGGCCGTAGCCGATTATGCCCTCCGCTTCCAGTTCCGCCAGTTCCCCGGCGGTCTTGCCCAACAGGTCCGAGAGGATCAGCGAATTGTGCTCGCCCATCAAGGGGGCCGCCCTGCCCTTGACCGCCGGCGTTTTCGACAGCTTCCAGGGACGGCCGGCGTAGGGCAGCGGCGGGATGCCGGTGCTGTCGTGGTGGGTGACCACCTCGTAGAATCCCCGCTCGCCCAGGTGGGGGTCGAAGAGCAGGTCCTTACTGTCCAGGACCGCCCCGGCGGCCACTCCCTCTTTCTGGAGCGCGTGCATCAGTTCGTGGGCGTCCCAAGGGCTGGTCACCGGCCCCATCAGGGAGTCCAGCTCGTCCCGGTTCTTCCACCGGCTGAGGGAGTCCTCAAATCTAAGATCGGCGGCCCATCCTTCCTGTCCCAACACCCGGCAGACGGCCTGCCATTCGGCATCGGTGGCGACGGCCATGGTGATCCAGCGGTCGTCCCCCCGGCATGGGTAGCAGCCGTGGGGCGACATGGAGGTGTCCTGGTTGCCCATGCGCGGCACGGTGCGGCCGTTGGCCGAGTAGTCCATCAGCACCTCGGGGATGGTGGCGCTGGTGGCCTGGGTCTGGGAGATGTCCACGAACTGCCCCCGGCCGGTGCGGAGCCGGTGCATCAGCGCGGCCATCACGGCGAAGACCGTGTGCTCGCCGGAGGTGTAGTCGGTGTAGGGTATCTCGGCCATCACCGGCGGCCCGCCGAGGTAGCCCGTCTGGTAGGCCAGACCCGCCGCGCCTTCCGTGGCCGGGCCGGTGGCGCCGAAGTTGGCCCACGGCCCGTAGAACCCGTAGCCCGTGGACGACACCATGATGATGTCCGGCTTTATCTTCCGTAGGTCCTCGTACTCCAGACCGAAGTTCTTGATCACCCGGGGGGTGAAATTCTCGGTGAACACGTCGGCGACGGCGATCAACTCGCGAAGTATCTGGAGGCCCTGGGGTTTGCTCAGGTCCAGGGTGATGCCCAGTTTGTTGCGGTTCTGCTCGTAGAAATTGGCGCCCTTGTTCCAGAATTCGCCGGAGACGTCGTTCTGGTAGACCGAGTCGCTGCGGTAGCTCTCCAGCCGGCCGGTGGACTCCAGGCGGATGACCTGGGCCCCCATGTCGGCCAGCAGCTTCATGGCGAAGGGGATGGCGATGAGCTGGCCCATCTCGATTATACGGATGCCTTCCAAGGGACCTGACATGCTCTATGGACTCTCCGAAATTGATTTATCCGTCATTGATCCATCCGGCGTTAGATGATCTGCATGGCCCGCATCTGGGCCAGTTGTTCATTGGTGTGGCCCAGCCGTTGGCCGATGACTTCCTGGTTGTGCTGGCCCAGGGTTGGGGCGGGGCTGCGGGCCTGCCACGGGGTGCCGCTCATCTCGAAGGGGGCGCCTGGGTACTTGAGGGTTCCCAGCGCCGGGTGATCGATGTCGACGAAGAAGTTCCTGGCCTGGAATTGAGGGTCGGCCATGACCTCTTCGGGAGACTGGATCACGCCGAAGATGAACCGTTTCTCGTGGGAGGCGTAGAACATGTCGTACTTGTTCTGCTTGATGAAATACTCGTCCAGTATCCGGCCCAGTTCTTCGGCGTTGACCAGCCGGGCCGAGGGGGTGCTGAACCGCTCGTCGTCCAGTTCGGGCAGACCCAGGAAATCCACCACGACGTCCCAGTTCAGCCCGGCGCCGATACCCGGATTGGGCAGCAGATGGCCGTCGGCGCTGGCCCGCATGCGGAGCAGGTCGCCGCTGTGGTTGGGCTGGCGGCGGCGGACCGCCCCGGTGTAGGTGAAGTTGTTGACCACATCTCGGAGGCCGGTGGCCACCGCCTCCTGTATCGAAACGTCAACCCGTTGCCCCTCTCCGGTGAGCCGCTGGTGGTACAGGGCCATCAGGGTGGCCGAGGCGGCGTCGGTGCCCGCCTTGAACTGGGCCTGATTGAAGGCGTGTTTCAGGGGCTCCCGGTCGTAGGCCCCAAAGATGTACATCAGCCCGCCCAGGGCGTATTCGACGATGTCGGCGGCCCGGTAGTCCCGGTAGGGCCCGGTCTGCCCGAAGTTGGAGATGGAGGTCATGACCAGGCCGGGATTGATCCCCTGGAGGGTCTCGAAGTCCAGGCCCAGGGACGGCATGACCCTGGGGGCGAAGTTCTCCACCAAGACGTCGGATTCTTCGACCAGCGACTTCAGCACCTGGATACCCTTCCCGGACTTGAGGTTCAGGGTCACGCTCTGTTTGTTGGTGTTCAGGTAGGCGAAGACCAGGCTCTTTTCGGGATCGGCCTCGTCGTGGTGGAAGGGGGCCATCCGCCGGGCCGGGTCGCCGCCGGGCCGTTCGACCTTGACCACTTCGGCGCCGAAATCGGCCAGCAGCTTGGTGCAGTATGGTCCGGCTATGTGGTGGGTGAGGTCCAGGACCTTCACCCCTTCCAGGGCGCGTTCAGTCAAAGGTTTACTCCAGAATGTCGGGGTGGGGTAGGGGCATCCCGATTCCATCGGGACCCTGCCCCTAAGGCGTCCCGCCAACCACGTTCGGCATTCTAACCGTCCCGGTTCAACGGGGTGTCCAGGTCGAATTCGGCCCGGCCGACCAACTCCAGGCAGCGGTCCAGGTTGGGCGGCATCAGCGTGGAGGTGCGGATGTCCCGGAAGATGCGCTCCAGGGGCATTCGCTTGTGAGCGCTTCTCCCGCCGGTGATCTGGATGGCTTTGGAGGTGACTTCCAGGGAGGCGACGGTGGCCAGGTACTTGGACCTGGCGCTCATCACGGCCCTTTCATTGGGCTTCTTACCCTCCCACCGGCCGGCCGCATCGTAGAGGGCCTGCCGGGCGCTGCTCATGGCCAGGGACATCTCGGCGATGGTGCGCTGCACCACCAGGCCGTCGGCCACCCTACCGGGGTCGGGGGCGAAGGTCTGGTTCAGGCAGAAATCCTTGGTGAAGTCCAGGGCTGCCTGGGCCGCGCCGACGTACACCGCGGCGAATCCCAGGCCGAACCCCTGGGTCACGCCGGTCTTGGCGCTCTGCCCCGGTTCGCCCAGCACCGCCTCATTGGGCACGGAACAGTTGTCCAGCTTCATGCTGGGGCTGACGGTGCCCCGCATGCCCAGGGTGTCCCATTCGTCCAATTGAGACAGGCCGGCGATGTCGTGGGGGATCAGCGCCAACTGCTGCGACCCCAAAGGGTCGGTCGTGTTTTGGGCGTTGCAGTGAATCATGTAGCGGTGGGCCCCGCCCGACATGGTGCAGAAGTGCTTCACGCCGTCGATGACGTATCCCTCGCCTTCCGGTGTGATGATGGTGTAGCGCAGGGCCGTGCCACCCCGGGTCTCCGGCTCGCTGCC
>JACZXN010000060.1 GCA_022571575.1 Chloroflexota bacterium
GATGGGGGCCAGTCCTATGCCCAGGCCGGTGCCCAAGACCCAGCCGGCACGGTTTAGAACAGTCGCCATTAGCCGTATCCCAGCCGGTGCAGGTCATCCTCGCTCATGCCCAGGTAATGGCCGATCTCATGCCACAGGGTGACCTTGATCTCGCGTTCGGCCTGGGTGCGGCTGGAGCACCCGCGCAGGATGGGCTGGCGGTAGATGACGATCCGGTCGGGCAACATGGGACCGCCGCCTCCGCCCTCCCGTTCGGTCAGGGGTACACCGCTGTAGAGCCCAAAGAGGGTCCCCTCCCCATTGACCAGTCCCTCCTCATCGGGTCCGGGCCATTCCTCGACCGCCACGTCCACGTTGTCCAGCGCATTGAGCACCTCCCCGGGCATCTCCCGGTATGCCCGGCGCACGAGACGGACGAATTCCCGGTGGGTCATGTTGATCAAGGGGAGAGCCCGGCCTGCCGCCCAATCATCTTGCCGATCAACTCGAAAGCCCAACCTGCCGTCTGATCTTCTTGAGGATGTCTATGTTCCGCCGGTCCGGGCCCTTGCCCTCGAAGCCCGGCACCTCCAGCAGAAAGGGCACGTCGGCAAAGGCCGGGTTGCCCATGATGGCGGCGAACCCCTCTTCGCCGATGAACCCGTCGCCGATATTGTCGTGCCGGTCCACTCCCGATCCGCAGACCCTCTTGGAGTCGTTGGCGTGTACCGCCGCGACGTTGGCGCTGCCGGGGCCGGCGTCCAACTCGTCCAGCATCGCCTGTATACCCTGGGGGTTGGTCAGATCGTAACCGGCGGCAAAGGCGTGCTGGGTGTCCAGGCAGATCTTCAAGCGGGGGCTGTCCACGGCCTGCAAGATGCCGCCCAGTTCTTCGAATCTGGCCCCGATGTGCTGTCCCATGCCGGCCATGTTCTCCACCGCCAAACACGGTCCGTCGGGCGAGGCGTCCAGCACGGTCTTGATGGCGTCCACGGTCTGGGGCAGCACCGCCTCATAGCCCCGGCCGCCGTGGCTGCCCGGATGGAAGATGACGCCGGCCGCTCCGATGCCGGCCGCCAGCTTCATGTAGTTGACCAAGGAGTCGATGCCCTTCTGTAGATTGTCCTTGTTGGGGGTCCCCAGGTTTATCAGATAGATGGCGTGCAGGAACACCGGGCCGATGCCCGCCTCCGCCAGGTTCTGTTTGAAGAGCTCGATCTGCTCGCCGGGCACGGGTTTAAAGGCCCAAGTCTGGGGCGAAGAGCCGAAGATCTGGATGGCCTCGCAGCCGATCTCCTGGCCTCTGGCGGCCGCGTTACTTATTCCGCCGGCGGTGGAAACGTGGGCGCCGATCTTCATTGCATAACCCCATTAGCAGCCTCATGGGCGAGCCTGGGCGGGCTGGAACCGCACCGGCGGTTCACACGGGCAATTATACGGCAGCGCCGCCTTGGCGGTATACGGCGCTGGGAATATAATCCGCCTGTATGAGAGCCTTATATCTGAAGCAAGCGGGCAGCCCTCCGGTCCTGGAGATGATCGACGTCCCCACGCCCAGCCCCGAACCCCACCAGGCGCTGATCCGGGTCATTGCCTGCGGGTTCTGTCACCATGACCGGTCGGTGATGGCCGGGGTGCTCCGCCGCGGCGTTGGGCCCGGCGTGATCCTGGGCCACGAGATATCGGGCCTGGTGGTGGAGACCGGTAACGAGGTAACCGGGCTGCAGCATGGAGACCGGGTGGTCAGCATCCTCACCGAGGCCTGCGGCAATTGTGACCGCTGCGCCAACGGGCGGGAGCACCGGTGCCGGGAGGGCCAGGGCATCGGCCACGGCCGCGACGGCGGGTTCGCCGAATACGTGGCGCTGTCCGAATACAGCCTGGTCAAGGTGCCCGAGGGTGTGGACCCGGTGGGCGCGGCGCTTCTGGCCTGCCCGATGGGAGTGGCGCTCCAGGCGGTGCGGGAGACGGCCCAGGTGACGGCGGGGGAAACGGTGGTGGTCACCGGCGCGGGAGGAGGCCTGGGCTCCCATGCGGTGCAGGCCGCGGCGGCCTTGGGAGCGCGGGTGCTGGCCGTTTCGTCGTCACCGGAGAAGGAGAACGCACTGCTCGGTCTGGGCGCCGCCGAGGTCCTGGGAGACACCGGCCTGGATTTCGCCGAGGTGGTGATGGCCCTGACCGGGGACGCGGGCGCGGACGTGGTGATCGATACCGTGGGTTCGGCCCTGTTCCCCTCGACCCTCAGAAGTCTGGCCCAGTTCGGCCGGTTGGTGTTGCTGGGAGAGATCGTGGGTCAAAGCGTCAGCTTGAACCCGGCGGAGGTCATCTTTCGTGACGCCAGGATCCTTGGGGCATCTGGGGTGTCCAGAGCGATGGTGGCGCAGGCGGGCCGCATGGTGCTGGAGGGTAAACTGCGGCCCGTGGTGGCCCTGGAACTACCTCTGGAGGAAGCGGCCGAGGCCTACCGGTTGGTGTCGGAACGAAAACCCACGGGACGCATCGTCCTGCTGCCGGACGCGGGAAGAGCGTAGGCGCCGGATTTCAGCGGCCCATGCCAATCATATGCAGCAGCGATGAGGCCGCGGCCGCCGGTCCTCGCTTGAAGATACGGCCGATCTCGCCCCGGTCCCACATGACCAGGAACTGGCTGGCGATGAAGATCGAACTGTAGGTCCCCACCACCGCGCCGATGGCCAGCACCAGCAGCAATTCACGGATGCTGTGACCCCCGATGAACAGCATGGCCAGCAGCACCACCAGGGTCGTGATGCTGGTGTTCAGCGACCGGCCCATGCTCTCCATGATGCTCAGGTTGACCATGGGCGCCAGTTCCCGGTCGGGATGGCGCGACACGTTCTCACGGATGCGGTCGAAGACCACGATGGTGTCGTTGACGCTGTAACCGGCCACGATCAGCAACCCCACGATGAACATGGAGTTCACCTCCAGGTTGATGACCTTGCCCAGGATCGAGAATATACCCAGGATGATCAAAAGATCGTGGACCAAGGCCAGAATGGCGCTGACCCCATAGCGGTGCGCCTTGGGCACCCGGCGGAAGGCGTACCACACAAAGAACAGGATGAACACCGACGCGGCGGCCAGGGCGAAGATCGCGGTCCTCACCGTTTCCTGGGCAATGATGGGCGAGACGGTGTCAAACTCAACCCGGCCCCGCTCCATGCCCAGGAATTTCTCCAGGTCGCGTTCGATGACCTCCCGCTCCGACAGACCGTCGCCCACCGCTTCTTTCAGGATCACCGTGCGGATGAAGAAGTTGGTGCCGCCGATCCTCTGGATCAGCGCTTCGGGGTGGCCCAGTTCGTCCATGCGCGCCCGGATATGGTCCTCCTCCACCGGCTGGCGGAAGGTGACGTTCATCACGGAACCGCTGCTGAAGTCGATGCCCGCCTTCAGGCCCGAATCCCAGGACAGCCAGCCCGGCGGGGCCATCATGGATATCAGGCCCGGAACAATGATCAGCGCGGAGAACAGGAAGTACCAGCCCCGTTTGCCCACAACATCCAGCATTAACGCGCTCCTCGCGGGGCTGGGGCCGGGGCTTGAATGGCCGTCTGGCTGTCGCGCCGGAGCGGCTCTGGGGTGAACAGGTTGATCCGTCCGCCCAGCCCGATCCAGGCCATCAACTGCAACAGGTTCCGGCTGACCACCACGGCGGTGAACATGCTGACCGCCACGCCGATGAACAGGCTGATGGCCACCCCCGTGACCAGGCCGCCGCCCAACCGGTCGCCGAACCACAGAAGCACCACACAGGTGATCATGGTGGAGATGTTGCTATCCCGGATGGCGGGCCAGGCCCGGTTGAACCCCACCTCCATGGAGGAGGCCAACGTGCGGCCGATGCGCACCTCTTCTTTCATGCGTTCGAAGATCAGGATGTTGGCGTCAACAGCCATGCCGATGGAGAGGATGAACCCGCCGATATGGGCCAATTCCAGGGTGATGGGAATCATCTTGAATATGGCCAATACCACGATCGTGTAGAACACCAGGGCAAAGGCCGCCACCACCCCGGCCATGCGGTAATACACAATCATGAACACGAACACCAAGCCCAACCCCACCATGCCCGCGATCAGGCTGTTGCGCAGCGACTCAGACCCCAACAGGGCGTCGACATCGCTCTCCTGTATCAGCTTGAGCGGCACGGGCAGGCGGCCCGACTCCAGTTGGATGGACAGGGTGCGGGCCTCTTCTCTGGTGAAGTTGCCGCTGATCTGGGTGCGTCCGTCGCGGATCCAGGCCCGGGCCACCGGAGCGATCAACTCCCGGTCATCCATGATGATCGCTATCCGCTTGGTGGCTTGGGCTTCCGTGGTGGATATGCGGCGGGTCAGGTCGGAGAAGATCTCCGAGCCCCGGCCGTTGAACTGGAGGTTTATCACCCATCCGATGCCCAGACTGTTGGTGCTGGCCTCGGCCCGGGAAAGGTCGTCACCGGTCAGTCCCAGGTCGGCGTCGGTGAAGCTGATACACGCTGAGGTGGCGCAGGTCCGCTCTTTGAACTCGAGCCGGGCCGTCTGGCCGATCAACCTCTTGGCATCGTCGATGCCGCTGTTCACCCGGAATTGTGAGAACGGCCCTATCTCCGAGTTGACTGCCAGCGCCGCCGCGGACTGGGTCTCGCCGTCTACGTTGTCCGACCGCACTTTGAAGGTGCTCTCATCCTTGCGGTCAATCTCAAAATCCTCATAACCGGCCTCGGTCAGCAACGCCCGCAGGGTTGCTTCGACCTCCGCCCCGGGAGCAGGTTCGGCGAGAATTATCTCGGTGACCGAGCCACTGGCGCCGGGGAGCTGGACTATGATCCGGTCGTCGCCGAATATCTGGATGATTGGCTCTTCGGTCCCGAACCGGTTGACGCGGCGGAGGATGTTGTCCAACACCCCTTCCATCTGGTCCCGCGTCGGCTCGCCGATGACACTGACCTGGAAGGCCGTGGTCGCGCCGAAGGCTTCCGCCAGGGCTTCATTCAAGCCGGTCCGTCTGGGGTCGCCGTCGCCCAGGATGCCGGTGCGGATCTGGAAACGGTTCACCCCCAAGGGCACAACCCGGAGATCCTCCAAAGCGCCGTCGTCATCCCCGAACCGCAGTTCTTCCAGTGTGCTGGTCAGGTCCGAGAGTGCGACGGGTTCGGCGAATGTGACATCGATCTTGGTGCCGGTGTCGACTTGGTAGACCAGGTGCCCGCCGCCCCGCAGGTCGAGACCCAGCTTGAGTCCCAAGGGCCCGGTGCCGCCGCGTTCCACTCTGGGAAAGCCGGGGATGTCGATGTCGATGTCTTTAAATCCCAGGGCGGCGATGGCGATGCCCAGGAACAGGATGATCATGATGGATAGGCGTATGCTGCGGGAGCGCATCGGCTAGTCCAACCCGTTGCGGCGGTTTCCCGGCGTCCGCTGACCGGCCGGGTGACGGGCCAGGTATTTCAGTGCGTTGGCGGCCATTTCCAGGGCCTGCTCCTTGGTCTCGATCTCTCCGGCGGACCGGGCCTCCTCGACGCGTTCCAACACGGCGCCAATCTCTGGCCCCGGTTGAAGGTTGAAGGTGGTCATGAGGTCATGTCCGGTGATGAGGCGTGTGGTGGTGGGGGAAACCGGCTCACTGGTGCCCACGTGGAGGATATGCCCGATCATTCTAGCATGGTCAAGCCATTCTTCATGTACCAACTCAGGGCCTTTTGCGCCCAGATAATCGGCCAAACATAGATACAAAGTGTCGATGGCCACGTCGCCCAGGTCCCGAAAGTAACGGTGGATCGCCCGGTTGGTGGGCCATTCGTCGCCGTCCTTCATGTTGGTGGGACGCAGGTGCTGCTCCACCATCTTCCCCACCATCTCGATGCCCTTGGAACTGACGCGAAGCTGCCCCAACCGCCTGACGGCGATCTCCGCTCCCTGTTCCGAATGACCGAAGAACCGGGTGCGGCCGGTGGCGTCCAGGGATTTGGTCTGGGGCTTGGCGATGTCGTGGAACAGCGCGGCCAGCTTCAGCACCGTGCGCCGGGTGTGGCCGTCGGTGGCCTGCCGGCTGAAGTGGGCCTCGCTATCCGGGGTCCAGGGCACGCAGGAATAGATGGGCGAGTTCTGATGCCCCTTCGTTATCAGTTCCGCCGCCTCAACGGTGTGCATGGTGTGTCCCCAGACGTCCCAGTAGTGCATGTTGGGCTGGTCGACGCCCTTGGCGGACTGGAGTTCAGGTATCACCTGCTCGAAGAGGCCGAAGTGGTCCATCACCTCAAGTTGCCCCTTGGCGCCGTCCAGCGAAAGGATGTTCAGGAATTCCTCCCTGACCCGCTCCGGAGAGACACCGGACAGCAGCCCCGCGTCGGCGGCGATCAGCCTGGAGGTGCCGGGCTCCACCCGGAATTTCAACTGACCGGCCAGCCGGATGGCCCGCAGCAGCCGCCCCGGGTCGTCTTGAAACACCGTCGGTCCCAGGGCGCGGATGGTCTTGGCGGCCAGATCGTCCCGGCCTCCCCATGGGTCGATGACCGAATCTGGCGACGGCCATTCGGCCAAGGGGAGCGCCATGGCGTTGACCGAGAAATCCCGCCGGCCCAGGTCCTCTTCGATGGTCCCGGAGAACCCGTCCACGTCGATGTTCCACGGGGCGTTATCTTGACCCGGGGGGTTATCTTGACCGGAATCATCGGTGTCGTGGGGCACCACCACCCGCACCACGCCGTGGGCGGGGCCAAGGGAAACAACGGCGCCGCCGAACTTCCGGGCAATCTCTTGGGCGATGGCCGCCGGGTCTCCGGAGACAGCTATATCGATGTCGCGGCCGGGCCTGGCCAAGAGCAGCCAGTCACGGACGAATCCACCCACCAGGTAGGCGGCGGTTCCTTGAGCGGCGCAGTGGGCGGCAAGTTCGTTGATCATGGGCTGGGAGAGGCGCAGTGGGCGGCATGTTCGTCAATCATCGGCTGGGCGGCGTAACACAGGGATTCGATGGGCCGGCAAACGAGCCTGAACCTAAAGAGGCGGGCCCCCGATGCACGGATTCTTGGATTCCCGGATTCTTGGGTTTTCGGAATCTATCGATGGCGAGGGTTGGCGGCGCTCAGTCCTCGCTGACTGAAGCGGATGTCTCTACGGCTACGGGCGCGCCCGGCTCTTCGGATTCATCTTCGGATCCATTTTCACCGCCGTCCTCTTCAAACTCTTCGTCGTCGTCTGGTTCGTAGGTGATTTTGTAAAGGCTCTCGTGGTCGACCAGATGGTCGATGTACAAGATGCCGTTCAGGTGGTCGATCTCGTGTTCCAGGGCCTGGGCCAGCAAATCTTCGGCGTTGACCCGGTAGATCTTTCCATCCAGCCCCATGGCCTTGGCCCTCACCTTCTCGGACCGGGTGACCAGCCCCCGGTAACCGGGGACACTCAGGCAACCCTCTTCCACCTGGCGCTCACCCTCCGCCTTCATGATCTCAGGGTTGATGAGCACCATGGGCTCTTCCATGTCGGGAGTTTGGATCACCGCCACCTTCTGGAGGGAGCCCACCTGGTTGGCGGCCAAGCCCACTCCGTGCTGGTCATGCATGGTCTCCACCATGTTTTCGATCAGCTTCTTGAGCTGCGGCGTAACCTTGGCCACTTTCTTCGCCTGCTTCCGAAGAATGGGGTCTGGCAAGAATCGCATTTTCAGGATCGCCACTGGGCCACCTCACGGGTGTGGAGATACCGGTTACAACGGGGGCAGCTAAGCTGCGCCCGTCTTGGTCTCGATCACGTGTTCTCGATCACGCAGTCTTGGCACGCAGTCTTGGCACGCAGTCTTGGGCCGTTAGTTATTATATTCAACGCTTCTCACGAGGTAAAGCTGGGCCTCCGACGGGTGTAAAGCTGTTTATAAGACGTGCACCGGGTCCACGTCAACGGTGCAGCCGGAGGGGAATTCCATGCCCTCCATGAACCGCAACAGCCCCCGCCCACGGAGGATCAGGTGCCAGCGGTGGCGGCCCCGGATACGGGAAGGTATCCCGGGCGCCGGGCCCACGACGTCGATATCGGTCAATCCCTGGGCCTGGGCCCGCTGCGAGAGGGTTTTTCCGGTCTCCGTTGCCCGCAGCAGCGCCTGGTTCTCGTTCCGGTCTTGGAACACCAGATGCACCAGTTGGTTGAACGGCGGGCTCCCCAACTCCTTCCTGGCGCTGATCTCAT
>JACZXN010000061.1 GCA_022571575.1 Chloroflexota bacterium
AGAAGAACCGGGTGATATACAGGCCCCGCTGGGTGGAGCCGATCAGGTCTTGCAGCGACGAGTCCCCTTCCTGCATGAACAGGTTGCAGGCGACGGGGCCGCCGGTGAAATAGGCCTGATGCCCCGTGGAGACTGTGCCCTCCCTGCCGGCGGTGTAGGAGTTGTGCACCGGGGTGTTCACCACTCCTCCCGTGATGATTTCCACCCGCCGGCGGGGCACGCCCTCCGCATCGAAGGGCACCGGCCAGCCGTGGGGGGCCGAGCCGTCGTCCCAGACCGTGACGTTGGGGCTCATGGCTTGGGCGCCCAGCTCCCCTTCGGCGCCGATAAAGTCGTTCATCCAGCTACGCCCTTCCTGAACCGCCTGGGCGCCCATGCCGTAGAGACTGAGGGCTTCGAGGATGTCGTCGACGGCATAGGTGTCCAGCACCACGGGATAGCGGCCGGGCTCGATGGCCACCGGGTCCCGGCCGTCCACGGCTTTGGACACCGCCTCCCGGCTCAGGGCCTCGGTGTCCAGATCGGAGAGACGCCACGAGCCGCCCTTGGCCCAGCCGGCCGAGGTGCCGCTCATGGTGTTGATGATCAACCCAGCGAAGGTCCCGGCGTGGTGGACCCGGACGCCGCGGCTGCTGACCACGGCGATCTCCTGCACCCCCGTCCGGCAGGCGCCCGACACGTTCAAGCCGTGCTCCTTGCCCAGGAGGCAGACCCCTCCGACGATCTTGGCCCTGGTTTCCGGACTGCAAAGGGCCGTGGCCTCGTCCCAGCTTTGGACGCTGGCCGGTTCGGACGGCTCTGGTAGACCCATGAAGTCCGGGTCCTCGGGCATGAGCAGCGCGTTCTGGTGGGCCGTTTCAACCGCCTTCCGGACCCCCGCGTCGCTGAGGTCGTTGGTGGTGGCCCGGCCCAGCCGTTTTCCGGCCACCGAGCGGACGTTCAGCACGATGTTGCCGTGGGACATGTTCTGATGGATGGCCCCGCCGGCGAAACGGGACAATCCCAGGTCTTGGGCGCTGAGATAGATGTCCGTCTCCTGAGCCTTGGAGTACCCCAATGCCTTATCCAAAAGGGCCAGCGCGGCCTCCCGGCCCATCATTTCAGCATCCCCAAAGTCGGCCAGAGATCGGGTCTCTGGTTAAACCCATAGATTCTACGGATTGCGTAAATATTTTGAAACATCATAGTGTAGCTTTCGAACTATCCCGGCATCACATGCCGTTAAAAGCAGGTGGAATCTATCATACTTGACCAACTATTGGCATCTGATTATTAATGTTCTATATTGCCGTGTCGCAACCGGAACGCACGAATAAGGCCGTAAGCGTCACGGCGGCAACATCCGCCGGAGGAAACCGACACATTATACCGGCCGCCTGGGAAAACCAGTAAGAACCAGCTGGGCGGAACCCCGAACAACCGGTTCTTCGGACGGCGCCAAAAAACAGTGGCAGATTCCGAGGGACAGAGACCGGAAAGGCGGACCCTTGGTGGCAGCCGGTCAAAGGAGACCGCCAATGGCCCGGCGACGGACGGCAACCTGATTCGAACTCGGTCTGGCATCCGGGATTTACTCGGCGGCGGTTGGCCTGAGTTGTTAGACCCATGGGAACGCTCGGATCTGGCAGGGGAGCTAACGCGCTGCTCCACTGGCACCGGGATAGATGCAAAATTCGACCGCGGTAGCAGCGGTCAAAGACGACATGGAGCGGCTGATCAGGCGGGAGACTGAAGGCGGGGAAATAATCGCTTTCAACTATTACCCCATAAACTTCTACTTTTCCAAAAAACGATTAGACACCTTGGCTGATATTGAGGGCCTGAAGACCCGGTTCCACAGCGGCGTCCTACAGGACTTGGTCAATACATTGGGAGGCTCGGCCCAGTTCATGACCTTCGCCGACGTATACCCGGCCTTGGAGCGGGGTGTGCTGGACGCGGCGGTCACCTGTAGCACCTGTGCCATCGGCCAGAAGTGTTACGAGGTGACCGGGTACCTGACCGGTCCCTTCCCGGGAACCTTTGGCCAAACGTTTATTACGTTCAATAAAGATATTTGGGACAAGTTTCCACAGGACATCCAGGCCATTATCAAGGAGGTGGGGCAGGAATATTCCGAGGAATCAGTGAGGCTGGTCTTCGAATGGGATAAGTCCGCATTGCAGGAGTTGATCGATCTGGGCATGACTCATAAAGCATTCACGCCTGAAATGGCGGCGACAGTACGGGCGGCCGCCGCCGATGCCGTGGTCCCCAACTGGGCCGATAGGGCCGGCGGCTATGGCTCGGAGGCGGTCGATCTATACAACGACAAGGTGGCGCCGATCACCGGCCTGGTGATACAGCCCGACGGGTCGGTGCTAGATACCGGCTCCCAGTAGATTCAGGGCAACACCTAGCAGACCTAATTCAAAATTCAAAGCACTTGAATAATATGCCAGGGCGGCGCCGTGCTCCAAGGCTAGCGGCCGCCTGGCGGTACTGCCGAGTATTTCCAAGTAATAAGTTTGGGGACGAGTCCCGGGCCGGTCCTGCCAGTCTCGAATGGTGTGGTGGACCGGCCTAGGTCAAAACCCCTGAAGAACGAGAACGGCTATAACTGAATTTCCCCTGGGCGTCACGGGTGGGCTTTAACTTGTCATCACCGCCTGTGGCGCCCCTCTGTTGAGCAGCCTCCTCGCCGCCAGGCGCGGCCGCTACTTCATCACCCCCACCTGCACGTTGCGGAACCGGGCCGGCGCCGCGCCGTGGCCGGTGTGGCCGATCTGGCCGGGCTGGCCTTTACCGCAGTTGGGGATCCCCCACATGGTCCAGGAACCCCGGTTGCAGACTGCGTCGCAGGAGTTCCAGAACTCGGGGGTGATCCCGGTGTAGGTGCAGTTCCGCAGCAGTTTGCCCAACTTGCCCTTCTTGATCTCGTAGCCCACCTCGGTGCCGAACTGGAAATTGAATCGGCGGTCGTCGATGGACCACGACCGGTTCATCTCCATGAAGATGCCGTCGTCGGTGTCGGCGATCAGGTCGTCCAGTTCCCAATCCCCCGGTTCCAGGCTGACGTTGTTCATCCGGATCAACGGGATGCGGTTCCAGGAAGCCGCCCGCATGGCGCCGTTGGAGGGCAGGCCCAGCCCGGTGGCGGTCTCCCGGGACATCAGATAGCCCACGAAGCGTCCGTTCTGGACCACCGGCGTCGATTGGGCCGGCACGCCCTCGTCGTCCCAGCCATAGGAGCCCAGGCCCGGCAACCGGATGCTGTCGGCGGTGATGTTGACCTGCTCCGAGCCGTACTGGAAGTTGTTCAGCTTGTCCGTGGTGAGGAACGAGGTCCCGGCGTAGGCCGCCTCGGAGCCCAGCACCCGGTCCAACTCTACGGCGTGACCGCACGACTCGTGGATCTGCAGTCCCAACTGGGAGGAGCCCACGATCAGCGTTGTGACCCCAGACGGGCAGTGGTCCGCCGACAGGAGGGCCACCGCCTCGGTGGCGGTGCGCTCGGCATTGCCGGCCAGGTCCATGGCGTCCACGAATTCCCACCCGGCGCAGCCCTGCTGCCGCATGGACTGGGGATAGGAGCGCCGCTGCACCTCGCCTTTACCCCTGGCGGTGACCATGATGCCGCCGCCGGCCTCGTAGATGGTCTGCTCGACGTAAGCGCCTTCGCTGTTGCCGAAGGCCTTGACCTCTCTGATGAAGATCAGGTTGCCGGTCCGGGCCGAGACGCCCTTCACCGTGCCCATGCGCCGGTCGGCTTCCAATAGCAACCCCAGCTTATCTTCTGTTGGGATGGAGAACGCATCGGTTTGGATGGGAGTGGTATAGACGCCCCGGCTGGTCACCGGCGGCCCCAGGGACACGGGTCCGTTGCTGGACTGGGCGGAGGCCCCGGCGATCTCCACCGCCAGGCCGGTAACCCGGTCCACCTCAGCCGGGGAGGGAATGTTGGTCGAAGCAAAGCCCCAGGAGCCATTTAGAAGCACCCGTACGCCGATGCCCAGGGATTCGTCGTTGCTCAGGGTGTCCACCACCCCGTTGCGCACCACCAACCGCTCCTGGCTGGTCTCAACCAGCCTCACGTCGCAGTAGGAAGCGCCCTTCACCGCGGCCAGGTCCAATGCCCGGGACAGCAGGTCATCCATCGGCATGCTATTCTCCCAATTTGAGACTGGTGTTGTCGAAAGTTGTAACGTCTTCGGCGATCAATGGCTTGATCTAGTCATAATGTTATTGATCTCGCGAAGAAACGGTTGGGCCGGTGGACGAAATTCAAAACAAAATGGTGGACCGTTCCAGATTATAGTCAAAACGAAGATTCGGAATCTAGAAAAATCTTCGAAACGTTGACATCATGAATAGTGATATTACGTATTTCCATTTTGTTTCCATCACCGGAGATTGTTTGGCCTTCGGACGAGGCGTTTCAGTGTGAGGAGGATAGGATAACAGACCAGCCGCGTCCGGCCCGCGACAACTTTCCCAGTCCTGATCGGCATCTTTCTGCTGATCTTGGCGGCGTGTGGTGGAGATGACGACAATGGCGGTTCGACGACCACCGACACCGGTTCCGGGAGCGGCGCCGCCACCGCATCCACGGGTTACAGCTTCAAGTTCCAATACGCTTGTATCAACCGGACCCTGAACCCGTGCGAACTGCTCGCAGCACCTGGTGGAATGATGGACCGGATCAGAGAGAGGACCAATGGTCAGGTGGATATTCAGATATCCTCCTTCCCAGAATTGGGTCTGGCTGGCCCCGACACCCTGCGGTTGATCGAGGACGGCACCCTGGGGATGGCCGAGATATACAGTGGTTACGTGGGCGGTGACTATCCTGCAATTGACGCCGCCAACCTGTGGGGGCTGATCCCGGATAACGAGGTCAATCTGAAGATTATCGACGCCGTAGCGGCGCCGGTTAAAGCGGACCTGCTCAAAAAATTCGGCGCCGTGGTGATCGCCGAAAGTTACTACCCGAACAATTACTACTACACTGGAAGGCCCCTGCGGACCGTGGCCGATTTCGAGGGGATGAAGACCCGCAGCCACAGTACCGTGTTGGCCGACCTGATCAACGGCATGGGCGCAGATGCCCAGTTCATGGCCTTCTCCGAGGTCTACACGGGCCTGGAAAGGGGCATCCTAGACGCAGCGGTCACCTGCGGCGTCTGTGGCGCCGGCCTGCGCTGGTATGAGGTTACCGATTACCTCGTGGGGCCGATTGTGGCCTTGGGGGTTACCTACGTTTCCGTCAACAAATCCCGGTGGGACGAGATTCCCGCCGACCTGCAGGCCATAATACTTGAGGAAGGGGTCATACATTCGAACATAAACCGGGCGTTGGTGACTGACGCTTGGGTCAAAGAAGGGCTCGATGAGAACGTGGCGGGTGGTATGGAGTACATCGAGTTTACCCCCGAGATCAAGGCGGCCCTTAGGAAGGCAGCCATTGAAAAAGTGGTGCCGAACTGGGTTGACCGCGTCGGTGGAGCCGATACGGATGCAGTGAGGATGTACAACACCTACGTAGCCCCGCTCTTGGGCGTTAGCATCGACTCTAACGGAAAGGCGGTCGAGAACTAGAGAACCGGTAAAAACGAAGACGGAGTGCGGTGTTGGTTCACCCGGTAAACGGAATCACGCCGCACGTCTCTTGGGTCCCGCCGTGACCTGGATGCCGGGTTCCCAGGCGGAGACAGCACTTGGGACGCCACTGCTGGGCAAATGAGTCAAGAGCCAGCAGTGGCGTCTCTCTGTTTAAATCCCATCGAGTTCCCGCCGGTTCACGGGACAGACTGACCCGGGATATGGCATCGCCTTCGCGGATGCCGTTTCGGCCCCAGCAGATCCTAGAAGAAGGCCGGGGACGGTCCATGCCGCGGGCTGAAAGTATCTTGACCCAGTCGCGACGGTGGTTCGACAGGCTCACCACGAACGGCTGGGTGGGCTCACCACGAACGGCTGTATAGGCCCACCGTGAACGGACCGAGGCAAGGCCAAAAGGGACACATCCGTTCGTCCTGAGCTCGTCGAAGGACCCGCATCAGTCATGCATCAAGTAGGGGCGTCCCGATCGATCGGGACGCCCCTACTTCGCGTCAACCTGTTTCCAGACGGAATCCACGTCCTAGCCGCTCCTCCGGCGTTGGTCGCGGTAGTTGGGGGCCGATATGGGCAGCCAGTCCACCACCATGCCGTCCACCAGCCGCGAGGCGATGCGGGACTTGGTGTCCTCCAACTCTTCGATGGTGGAGACGGTGGTGATAACGGTGGGAAGGCGGGCCTCGTGGCGGTGGACGACTATCTGGTACAGTTTCTCTTCGGCCCAGGCGGTGCTGCTCTCAGCGCCCAGGTCGTCCAGCACCAGCAGCGGGACGGAGTTTATCTGCTCGAACAGCTCGTCGTAGCCCACCAGGCTGTCGGGACTGAAGGTGGCCCTGAGGTGGTCCAATAATGTGGGCACGAAGGCGAAGAACACCTGGCTGCCCTGCTTGAGCCGTTCCCCGGCGATGGCCACCGCCAGATGGGTCTTCCCGCAACCGCGTGGACCATTGAAAAGCAACCAGCCTTCCGGGTCCGCCGCGAAGGTTTGGGCCGTGTGCATAGCCCGGTCCAGGGACTCTTGGTCCTGCGCCGTGGCGCTGGCCCCGCCCCGGGTGTCGAAGTTGTCGAAGGTCATGCGCTGCAACATCTCGGGCCGCACTTCGCCGATGCCCTGCACCAGGCGGCTGTTGAAGTTGCCCAACTGGACCACGGTGGCAGTACCTTCGGCGCCCTCCAGCCGGGTGCGCAGAGAGTCGTCCAGGCGTTGCCGAAACGCTCCTGACCCCCTTAGATCTAACATTCGGCGCGATTGGATAGCGGAAGCTCCCAGAGTGATCGTGAGAGAGTGGCAGGTAAAGGACCGGAGCGGAAATCGATGAACCACTCGCCGTCGTGGGATGATCCTGCACTCGCTGCCTCTGAGCCGAGGTGGCGGGCACGTTACCGGCTTCTCCAATCCTGGTACCGGGAGACCGTCCTCGGCGCTCCGCCCGGTCGTTACGGAGGCCGACTCAGGGGCAACCACCTTCCGGCGGACTGGCTCGCTGACCATCCGGACGCGAACTTCCTCACGCCGGAAGTGATCGCCTACGTGAAGCAACGAGTGCCGGAGGTACTGGCGGCTGGAGGGACGCTGGCGGAGAAGCGTCTCAACTCCAACCTGCTGTCCTCCATGCCTCTGTGTTTCAACCTGTTCGGTCACCTGAGGGCCTTCCCGGTCGAGGCGGCGAAGGTGTTGTCGGCGGCGTTCGATCTGGACATCGCGACCATCGAGCGCCTCGAAGTCGAGTGGGCCCCTGACCCCTCGCAACACCTCCGCGACCGGACGGCGTTCGATGCCTACGTCGAATACCGGACCGGCGACGGCAAGCGCGGGTTCGTCGGTGTCGAGACGAAGTACACCGAGTCGTTCAGCCCAGAGGAGTACGACACCGAGGAGTACCGGCGCGTGACGGCAAGCCCCGGCAGTGGGTTCAAGGCCGGAGCCGCCGACGTGCTGAAAGGCCGGGCCACAAATCAGCTCTGGCGGAACGCGTTACTGGTGGTCAGCGTCCGGCAGCGCGAGAGGTTCGACTTCGGTCACGTCGCCGTGGTTGCCTGCGAGAACGACCGCAGCCTGCGCAAGGCCGTAGACCAGTTTGAGCAGCAACTGGACGATCCAAGTTCTCTGTTGCGGGACGTGAGCTACGAGCGGATCATCGGTGAGGCCGACCAGCATCCGGCGCTCCGGGATTGGGCCGCCGTCTTCAGGAAGCGATACCTGGACCTGTCGCCGGTCGAGGGGATTGGATGAGAAATCCGATCCGATGATGACCAGCCTAGGGGTCCGGTGATGTACTGCTCCCGGCGATCTCCTGAGACAGCTCGTAAAGCCTGTCCGCCAGCTCCGTTATCTCGTCGCTGGCGTGGAGCTTTTCCAACCATCGCTTCGGG
>JACZXN010000062.1 GCA_022571575.1 Chloroflexota bacterium
GGCCCTGGGAATCGTCCTGGCCCTGGAGACCAGGCGCAAGACGGGCCGCGGCCAGTACGTGGACATGGCCATGTACGAGTGCATGGTCTCCCACATCGAGAGCAACATGAACTCATTCCAGGCCACCGGCGGCAATCCGGGCCGCTCCCGAGACCGGCTGGCCACCGCCGGCATCACCTTACGGGCCAAGGACGGCTACGTGGTCATGGCCGGAGTGCGGACTGAGGCGCGTCTGCGGGAGCTTTGGAAAGTGGTGGGCCGTGAGGACCTGCTGGAAGGCGACCCCCGGTACCTGGCCGGACCGGGCATGGACGGCCAGTTCTACCAAGACCACATCATCCCGGCCATCGAAGGGTGGTCGTCCCAGGTACCCAAGTTCCAGGTGGCGGCGACGCTGACGGAGATCGGCTTCTCCATGGGCGTCACCCAGACCGTGGCCGACCTGGCCCAGTGCCCCCAGTTGGAAGCCCGCCGGATGTTCGTGGACACCGGCGACACCCTGGGCGGAACCTTCCGCGGGGTGAAGACCCCAACCCGTCTCACCGCCTGCGTCGATTCCCCCCAGGAAACAGCCCCAATGCTGGGCGAGCACAACTCGGAGATACTCTGCTCCCTGGGCGGGATGACGCCGGAGGAAGTGGCTGAATTGGAGGCGGAGGGGGCGCTTTAATACGTCTCAATCTGAACGAGCCTGCCCAATGAGAGATATAGGTAGACCGGCTACTCGCGTTGGAATACCGACGTTACGATCACCGTTCGGCCCTCTTCGCTGTTCCTCAGCATGTTGGACAAATTCTTGCTCATGTCTGTTCTGGTTATGAGCCCCATGCCAAGGGGAGCCGGCGCCTCTATTGACGCCGCAGCCAGCCGTTCCCGTTGGACTTTGACCCCAAGCTCCGTTACGTCTTTCCAGACCACTTCCGTGAATCCCAATCCACTTAAAATTCCCTTGAACCTTTGAGGTGTGATCATAGAACTGAGGGACGGATACTCGGCCCAGGGCACAGGGTAGTGCAGTGGCGTCACCGGTCCGCTCAGGACATCTTGGGTTGCAAGGCGGCCTTCAGGGCGAAGCACGCGGCGGACTTCGCTATACAGCCTTTCTTTGTCAGGTATATTCATGGATGAGTTCTGCATCCATACCAGATCGAAGGACTCATCGTCGAAGGGTAGGTCCAGGGCGCTGCCGCACTGAAACCGCACTTTATCATCCAGACCCAACCGGGCGGTTAGCATCTCCGCAGCCAGACAGAATTCTTCGGTGAGGTCAATGCCGGTCACGTCGCACCCGTACTCCGAGGCCAACATCCGGGCAGGCCCCCCTATGCCACTTCCGACGTCCAGTACTTGCATTCCTTCATGAAGTCCGGCGAGGGACGCAAGCTCCTTGGTGGCGGCCAGGCCGCCGCTGTGAAATTGGTCGAATGAAGATAGGTCTTCCTTGGTGAGGGAGTTTAGATCCTTGCCAGCATCTTGTAGCGCCTTCAAGATTATCGAGCACAAATCGGATTGGCCATATTGATCGTTGATCGATTGTTGGTAATCAGGCATCGTTACACCTCGGATTCCGGACTGGATTTATCACGAGCGCGTGAGTCAATCTCATTAGAGAATTTAGGGCGATTACTAAACCGGGGAGTGGGAAATTCTTTACAGTCCGGTAAGATTTGCAGACTATACAGCAGGGCCACAGGGGCGTCAACGTGGCTGATGGCCAATGCTTCTCGCTACCCGGAAGATACCTACCTATGCATGATGCCGGGCGCACACAGCCTGGATGCGCATCACCCATCGGCCGAGATCATGTGTGAAGAGTTTTCTAGCCAAACTCCGGCCGGGCAGGTTCGGCGGGTTCATCCGGCGGAGCGATGGGACGCCGGATCAGGGGCGAGAAGAGGACCGCTGGTATCAGTAAAACCAGGCCCAAAGACACGCTCATCGCCACCGCCGCCTGGGCGCCGAAGAAGTTGGCGACCACTCCCACGGCCAGACCGCCCACCGCCGCCACGCCGATGCATTGCCCCAGCATGCCCAGGGCCGTTCCCCGCATCTCCGGGTCCGCCGATATGAGGATGATGGTGCTCTGCATGGTGCTGTAGCCCGCCGCGCCGAGTCCGGCCAGGAGCAGCATCAAGAAAGACAGCGGATACCAGGGCGATAGGGCGAAGAACAGCAGGCTGAGCAACTGCAGGGTCAGACCAAGACAGAATATGCGCCCGTGGTAGCGCACCACCGCCAGGGTCGCGATCACGGAGGCCGCCGCCAACGAGCCGATGGCCTGGGCCGAGATCAATATCCCGGTCAGCCCCGCGCCCACGCCAAGGTGGTCCCGGGCGACCACCGGGAACAGGGACTCCACGCTGAACGCCATGGCGTTCATGATCAGCGTGATGATCAGCACCCCCCGGATCACCCTGTTGTTCAGCGAGTACCTGATTCCCCGAGACACGGTGCGCCAGAACGGATAGGAATTTGGCGCCCGGACCGGACCCCTGGTCTTGACCAGCGAGACCAGCACAAAAGCGACTATATAGACCGCCATCAAGAACACGTAGGCCACGGAGAAGCCGGTCAATTCGATCAGCATCCCCGCCATGAATGGACCGATGAACCGCCCCAGGGTTGAGTTGATGGTCTCCAGTGACATGGCGCTGACGATGCGGCCGCTGCCAACCAGGTCATAGATCAGTGAACGCCGCGAAGGGAACTCCAGCACGAAGAGCAAACCCAGGAAGAAGGAAGCGATGAATAGGTGCCAAGGCTCCACGGCGTCGGCCAACACCAGCGCCAGGATGGCGGCGGTGGCGATGACCGCCACGGTGCGGGCCACCATCATGATGACCCAGCGGTTGGCCCGGTCGGCCACCATGCCCGACATCAGAGCAAAGGCCAGCATGGGTATCCAACGGAATACGAAGAGCAGGGCGACCTGGAACGCCGAGTCGGTGAGGTCCAGCACCAGCAGGCCCATGACCACGGTGTCCATCCACCGGCCGGTGTTGTCCAGGCCTCCGGCGGCCCACATGAGCCGGAAGTCCTTCAGCCGCAGAAGCCCCTTGACCTGGTCCGCCCAGGGCCGGCCGGGTTGCCCCGTGGGTTCAATGGCTGCCACGGCCTACCGGGCCATGCAATCGATGGGCGGCCCAACCGGGAACCAGGCGGAAAGATCGGCTGGGACCCGGCGGATGACCGCCGGCCCCGGGGCTGGTCCTCTATTAATAGGGTCTGATTTCGCCGATCTGATCAAATCTGACGCCGGAGGTCAGTGAACCAGCCACGCGCCAATCTCATTCGCCCTTGGACTGGATGGCGTCGAGGATCACGTCGGGGGTCATGGGCAGGTCCCTCATGGGGACGCCGATGGCGTTGGAGACGGCGATGGCCATGGCCGGCAGCGGAGGGATGATGGGCGCTTCGCCGACTCCCCGCAGTCCGAAGGGATGCTTCGGATTGGGGACCTCGATCATCACCGTCTCGATCATCGGCACGTCCAGCGAGGTTGGCATGCGGTAGTCCAGGAAACTGGAGTTCAGCATGGCGCCATTCTCGTCGTAGACGTAGCTCTCGTTGAGCGCCCAGCCGATCCCCTGGACCGTGCCGCCCTGGATCTGGCCCTCCACGTAGGCGGGGTGTACCGCGGTGCCGACGTCCATGAACGCGGTGAACCGGAGGATATCGACCTTGCCGGTCTCGGGGTCCACTTCGACGTCCACCAGATTGCCCGCGATGATGGGTCCGCTTCCTGGAGAGGCGGGGGATACCGAACAGGTGACCGGGCCGCCGGTCCGCATCAACCGGGCCGACAGGTCCTTGAAGCTGATGGTGTCTTCAGTTTTGCCGCAGATGAACGTTCCTTTATCAAAGGTGACGTCGTCCTCCTCCACTTCCCAGAGGATGGCGGCCCGGACTTTCATCAACCTGGCGATCTCCTCGGCTGCTTGGATGGCCGCCAACCCCGTGTCAAAGGCGGTACGGCTGCCGCCGGTGACTCCGGTCCAGCCGATGGTGTCGGTGTCCACCACGGTGGGCGACACGTCCTCGGCCCGGAGTCCCAGGATCTCGGCGGCCTGCATGGCCACCGCCGTCCGGGAACCGCCGATGTCCACCGAGCCGGTTATCAGGTTGATGGTGCCGTCGCTGTTGACGGTGATGGTGGCCGACGACGCCTGTCCTCCCTGCCAACGGTAGCCCACCGCCACGCCCCGGCCCTGGTTGGGGCCGGTGAGCGGGGTCTGATAATGGGGATGGGCCTTCATGGCCTCTTCCAGTTCCCTAACCCCGAAGTGGGGATGGGGCACGCCGCTGGGCATCCGGTCGCCCGCCTTGACGGCGTTCTTCAACCGGAAATCCAGCGGGTCCATGCCCAGCTTCTCGGCCAGTTCGTCGATCACCGGCTCCACGGAGAACGCGCCTTGGGGTTGGCCCGGGGCCCGGTAGGCCTGGACCTTCTGCTTATTGCAGACCACGTCGTAGCCGTCGATGAGCAGGTTCTCGATGTTGTAGGCCCCGGTGGCGCACAGGGTTGCGCCCCCCACCGGAGAACCGGGATAGGCCCCGGCCTCGAAGGCCAGCCACAACTGGGCGGCCGTGATCTTCCCGTCCTTGGTGGCCCCGATCTTGGTGCGCATGCGGGACGCCGACGTCGGGCCGGTGCCCTCGAAAACGTCCTTGCGGGACATGACGACCTGCACCGGACGGCCGCTTTTCTTGGACAGGACCGCGGCCACGGGCTCCAGATAGGTGGTTATCTTGGCCCCGAACCCGCCGCCGATCTCCGTGGGGACGACCCTGATCTGGGACTCCGGGATGTCCAGTATGGCGGCGCATGACGAGCGGATGGCGAATGAGCCCTGGGTGCAGGTGTAGATGGTGAGGCGCCCGTCTCCGGCCCAGGTGGCGGTGGATGCGTGGGGCTCGATGTAACCCTGGTGGACCGTTTGGGTGGTGAACTCCCGCTCGACGATCACGTCGGCTTCTTGGAACCCCTTTTCCACGTCACCCAACTTGTGCTGGATGTGGGCCGCGATGTTGCTCTTCTTCCCGGTGTCATCGCCCTTGGCGAAGCGCTCCAGCTTGAAGTAGGTGGTGAGGTTCTCATGGAGCAGCGGGGCGTCCTCTTTCATGGCTTCATCCAGGCTGAGGACCGGCTTCAAGACCTCATAATCGATCTCTATAAGCGCCAGCGCCTGCTCCGCGATGTGGGGGCTGGTGGCCGAAACGGCGGCCACGGCATGTCCTTTGTAGAGGGCCTTGTCGGCCGCCATGACGTGCTCCGCCATGAGGCGGGCGTTGCCCTGGGTCTCGGCCAGGTCGATCATCTTATCGGCGATTATGGGGAAGTCCTTGGACGTGACCACCGCGGTGACGCCGGTCATCGCCTCCGCCTTGCTGGTGTCGATGGAACGGATCCGCGCGTGGGCGTGGGGACTGCGCAGGACCTTGCCGTACAGCATGCCTGAAAGCTGTACGTCGGCCCCGTACTTGGCCGCGCCGATGACTTTGTCCACGCCGTCGTGGCGGATGGGCCGAGTGCCCACAACGTCGTATTGCCTGGTTTCCTCGGACTGCTGGCCGCTGGTGGTTGTGGTCATTATTCCCCCGATCCCGGCTCTCTTCGGCCCGGATAAGATTTTAGATGAGGTTTTTCAGGTAGGAGGCTTCGCGTCCCACTATATCCCTGGGAGTGTAGATGTCAATCTGTTTGGTCAGTTTTCGACGCATCGAGATTGCCGGTCCTCCAAATCGTGACAGTTCGCAGACGGTTTCCCCTGTGCCGCCACTTTGGCATTATGTATGGTCGCACTGGATTGGATTATCCCAGCTGTATTACAGCTCTATTTCACGGGATTATAGAGTGTTAGAGGACGGTGATTGCGGATGAGCTACGAAATACCTATACAAAATACCGCGGCCCAAAGGTTCGCGCTCTTGGGGCTTACTGTCTTTTACTTAGGGATGTTGGTGGCGTTGCTTGTTGTGATTGACCAGACGTCCCAGGAGTTTACCTCCCTTGATTTTCTCGCTCCATATAAGCGGTTCATCTCGATGGCGGTGGTGGCGGTGTTCGGCTGGCTAGCCCTCAGTTCTGGGAGCCGCTGGATTTACCGGGCGGTCCTCCGCTGGGCATCTGCCGACACAGCCGCCGCGATGCGGATAACGTTTAGAATCGTCGGCGGCGGAGTACTGCTTTCGACCTTGGTGTCCACCCTGACCGGCAGCGCTACGGCAGCCCTGACCATCGGGAGTTTTGCGGGATTGGTGGTGGGCTTTGCGACGCAGACGGTGATGGGCAACGCCGTGTCCGGTCTCTTTCTGCTCCTTCTCCGGCCGGTCAGGATCGGCGACCGGGTGACCGTCAGCGGTTACACCGGCGAGATACTGACCATTACCCTGATGCATGTGGTAATCAGAACGGACGAGCAAGACGTCTTGCTTCCCACCTCCAGCGTGGTCAACAGCGTGATTGCGCTTCACCGGGAACACACCGAGGTTGCTTAGCGGTTCTCGCTCGATGGGGCCTGTATGTGCCGGGCAATGATGGGTACGGTTAGTTACACTGGGAGCGAGTGAGCGAGGGGATGCTTTCAGCCGCCGTGGGAATGCCTGCGGGTCGCGGGTTTTTGACCGTGGCGGTTCCCGGGAACCAATCCAGACCCATGGTGCATCTGCAACGTGGGAGGGCCAACCGGCGCCTGGCCGGAGTCGCCTGGTCTCCCTGGGGCCTTGGGCCACCGGGCGAACATCGGTCCCAGCCGTTGGGCCAGCCAATCATCGGGTGGCCGCCATGGGCGGTTGCGTTTCTTGTGTCCAAGGCCGGTGCGTCACTGCCACCGCGCCGGTCAAGCTCACTTCAGCACCCACGTTATAAGGAGAATGCGTGTTTTCAAGAGCACTCGGAGTCTTATTGCTGATCAGGTGGATCGCCCCTTTATTAATCGGAGCGGTGGTTGTTCTGATGTTCCATCAGATATTCGTCGATGCCGGGCGGGTGGTCAAGGAACCGGTCCGCTTGATCGAGGAATCGGCGAAAAACCTTAGGGAATTGGTTTCGTCTTCCGAAGCGCAATTGAAAAAGATTGAATCCGACGCTATATCGATCAAGCAGGCGGCGGAGAAACTGCCGAAGGTCGATCTGAAGATTCCGCTGAGCCTCTCGTTGCCGGACATCGTGATACCGCCCTTAAAGTTCGAAGTTCCGGTGGTTACGACCGGCACCGAGACGGTCACGCCGCCATCCCTGGATGTGACCGTGCCGACAATCTCGGTCAGAGAAAAAAGCATTGGCGTCAAAGTTCTGGGGGTTCACTACGGCTTTAAAGTGCCGGAACCGGTGATTGGATCGAAGGTGGACACGTTAATTTTCCCCAGTTTCGACGTGCCGACAATCAACGTGACCACTACTGAAGAGGATCTGACTATCCCAGATATCAAGGGAATTTCCATCCCGTTGCCCGAGCCGTTCCCGGCCATCGGTCAAACGCTGTCAGACATTCGAGACGTCGTTAACCAGATCAGCGCCACGCTGGCCGACGCCGGCGGGCTGGCGGCAACATTGTCGCTGGCCAAGGAAGACCTGGCGGCGCTGGAAAAAGAAGCGGCAGACCTGAGGTCGGAAACGGCTCTCATCGCCAGGACCTGGGCCAAACCGGTGTTTTGGCTGTTGGTGGCCTCGGGCATGGCCGTGGTCCTTTCTTACTTTGTGACCACCCTGGACAACCTGCGCCACTCCCTGCGGCTGATTACCGGAAAGGAGGATTAGCCCCGGAGCGCGGGCAGCACTTCCTTGCCGCAGAGTTCCAACTGGCCGGACTGGCCGGGGCCGCCGAAGCGGATGACGATGGTCTGGGCGCCCGCGGCGATGAAGCCCTTCAGCCAATCCCTGGCCTCCTGG
>JACZXN010000063.1 GCA_022571575.1 Chloroflexota bacterium
GAAGGAAAGGTGGCGATAATCACCGGCGGCGCCCACGGAATGGGGGCCGAGGAGGCGCGCCTCTTCGCCAAAGAAGGGGCCAAGGTCGTCATAGCCGACATCCGTGAGGATGACGCCCGCAAGGTGGAGGCTGAGATTGCCGAGGCCGGCGGCGAGGCGATGGTGGTCATGCTGGACGTGAGCAAAGAGGACCAATGGGAACAGGCCGTCGCCCAGGTTGTGGCCAGGTTCGGCAGGCTGGACATCCTGGTCAATAACGCCGGCATCGGCGGCAGCGGCGAGCGGGACTTCAGCAGCACTGAGTCCTGGGACCGGCTGATGGACATCAACGCCAAGGGCGTTTTCCTGGGCATGAAACACGCCATCCCAGAGATGGAGAAGGCCGGCGGCGGAGCCATCGTGAACATCTCGTCCATCTCCGGCATGGTCGGTCAGACCTACGTTCACCCAGGCTACAACGCCTCCAAGGGCGCGGTCCGCCTGGTGACCAAGGCGATGGCGGTGCAGCACGCCAAGAGCGGCATCCGGGTCAATTCGGTCCATCCCGGAAGCATGCCCCCCATGCTGACCTCGGGCCCCAGGGGCGACGGCGGACGCGAGGAAGCCCGGATGGCGGCGATACCCATGGGACGGGAGGGCCGGCCCATCGAGGTCGCCAACGCGGTGCTGTTCCTGGCCTCGGACGAGGCGTCCTACATCACCGGCGCCGAGCTCATGGTGGACGGCGGGTTCACCGCCCGCTAGACCAACCGGTAAACGAAGCGAATTGGAGCGGTAGTATGCGTTTGGAAGGAAAGGTAGCTCTGATCTCTGGGGGCGCCCGCGGAATGGGCGCCGAAGAGGCTCGTATCTTCGCCCGCGAGGGCGCCAAGGTGATCATCGGAGACATCTTGGAGGGAGAGGGGAAGGCGGTTGAGGCCCAGATCGCCGAGGCCGGCGGCCAGGCTATATTTGTCCACCTGGATGTCACTGAAGAGGAGGACTGGGCCAGAGCCGTGGAACAAGCGGTGAACCGCTTCGGCAAGCTGGATGTCCTGGTGAACAACGCCGGCATCAGCAGCCGCGCCTTCACCGACGACACCGGCATCGAGGCCTGGGACCGGATCATGGAAGTCAATTCCAAGGGCGTGTTTCTGGGCACCAGGGCCGCCATCCCCAGGATGCTGGAGGCCGGGGGCGGGTCCATCGTCAACATCTCTTCCATCATGGGGCTGGTGGGCTCGGCGGGCGGTCACCCGGCCTACAACGCGTCCAAGGGCGCCGTCAGGATCTTCACCAAGGCCATCGCCGTCCGCCACGGAAAGGACAACATCCGGGCGAACTCGGTGCATCCGGGGTTCATGCCGCCCATGGCGTCAGGCGTCGCCTACGATCAGGACCAACGCCGCCAGAGCCTGGAGCAGACTCCCATGGGCCGGGAGGGACGGATCGAGGAGGTGGCCAACGCCGTTCTGTTCCTGGCGTCCGACGAGGCGTCCTACATCACCGGAGCGGAACTGGCCGTGGACGGCGGGTTCACCGCCAAATAGCCCACCGCGCAACGGGCCGATCCCGCAACGACCAACGATCGAGGAGTCCATCATGGGTTTCAGGGTGCTGTACCACCTAAACACCGGCGACCTGAAGGGCGTCGCCGAGGAGGCCCAGTGGGCCGAGTCCATGGGCTACGACGGCCTGTGCACCGAGGAGGCGGGGCACGACCCCTTCTTCCCCCTGATGCTGGCGGCCTCGGCAACCTCGCGGGTGACCCTGGAGACCCGGGTCGCCATCGCCTTCCCCCGCTCACCCATGGTGGTGGCCTACGCCGCCAGGGACCTGCAGGACTACTCCGGCGGCCGTTTCCGCCTGGGACTGGGCACCCAGGTCAAGGGGCATATCCAGCGGCGCTTCTCCACCGAATGGAGCGCGCCCGGCCCGCGGATCCGCGAGTACGTCCAATCGCTGCACGCCATCTGGGACACCTGGCAGACGGGAGAACGACTGGCTTTCCACGGCGACCACTACAATTTCTCCCTGATGACCCCCTTCTTCAGTCCCGGCAAGTCGGAGCAGCCCAGGCCACCGGTGTTCATCAGCGCCGTGAATCCCTACAACTGCCGGGTGGCCGGTGAGGTCTGCGACGGGGTTGCACTGCACCCCCTGACCACCCCCAAGTATCTGGAACAGGTCATCAAGCCCAAGATCGCCGAGGGCGCCGCCAGGGCGGGCCGCGACGTCAAGTCGGTCAACCTCAGCAACTCGGCCTTCGTGATCACCGGTCCCAATCAGGCGGCCATCGACGCCCAGAAGGAGGCCGTCAGGAAGCAGATCGCCTTCTATTGCTCAACCCGGAGCTACTCCAAGATTCTGGAGGTCCACGGCTTTGAAGAACTGGGCGTCTGGCTCCATGAGATGTCGTTGAAACAGCAGTGGGACAAGATGACCGAGCTGATCACCGACGAGATACTGGACGCCTTCGCCCTGGTCGGCGGCTACAGCGAGATACCCGGCCTGATGAAAGAGCGCTTCGACGGCCTGCTGGAGGAGGTGGTCTTCAACGCCGGCGGACCGGCCAACCCGGACCAGGCCGAGGTCCGGAAGGTGATCGAAGGATTGCAGGGGTGAAGGGCGCCCTTCTTGTGGCCGGTCGTATGAGAGTCAAAATCCCCCCAACCCCCCTTTAACAAAGGGGGGCTTTTAATTCCCCCTTTCGTAAAGGGGGCCAGGGGGATTTCCGCGTTTCTCCACCACATTCCTCAGCGTCGGAAATTCACTCCTTCTGAACCCACTTCCCCGCTTCCACGGCCGTCAGAAAATCCAGCACCGTCCGGTTGTAGAGTTCGGGTTCTTCCAGGTTGATGGTGTGGCCGCTCTGGGGGAAGACGGCCAGGCCGCAGGCGGGGATGGTCCGCTTCATGAAGATGGCCGCATCCACGCAGGGTGCGTCCTCGTCGCCGATCAGCACCAGGGTCGGGACCTTGATCTGTTGCAGGTCTTTTTCAAGTTCGTAGATCGTGGGCCGCTTCATCTGGACGCCCCTGAAGGTCAGCGAAGAGCCCTGGGCCGAGTGGCGCGCCAACCCGGCGTGAAACTTGGCCCAGCCAACGGGGTCCTTGCGGAGGAACTGCACCCGCTCCGGCCCCCGGGCGTAGCCGTCGGCGAACCTCTCCATGCCGTCGGCGACCATGGACTCGCTGAGGGCCTGCCATGACGCCAGCAACCGCTCCCGGTCACCGGAATCGGATCCCGCGCCCGCCGAAGCCACGATCAGCGCCCGGCACATCTCGGGGTGGGCGATGGCGAAACTGATGGCCACGGTGCCGCCCATGGACAGGCCGCTGATGTAGGCCCGCTCGATGCCCAGGTGCTGCAACAACCGGTTCAAGTCCTCCACCAGATGGTCCTGGGAATAGGCGGCCGGGTCGTTGGGCACACCCGAGGGCGGGTAACCCCGGTGACAGTAGGTGATGACCTGGTAACGCCGGGAGAAGAAATTCACCTGGGGCTCCCAACTGGTGATGTCTCCGGCGAATTCATGGCTCCAAACCAGGGGATAGCCCTCGCCGGCCACCTGGTAGTGAATATCCACGCCATCGGATGAGAAGGTGGGCATCGTCACATCTCCGGATCGTATTTGGCCGGATGATAGGTTGCCACGGCTAGGGCGTCAAACTGGGGGGGTTGCCTCGCCCCGCCAAACAGGCTAGGCTTCGGCCAATCCCCATCTAACCAAACCCAGAGGGGCCGGAGGACAGCATGCTGAACAAAGTGCACCATGTGACCTATGTGGTGGAGAGTGTCTCGGACATGGCCGCCTACATGGAGAAGAGCTTCGGACTCAAACCGATCTCGACCGACGAGTTCACCGAACAGGGCTTCAAGTCCATCCTGTACCGCATCGGCGAGACCCTGGTGGATTTCTTCGAGCCGCTGCGGGACGACACCACCATGGCCCGCCAACTCAAGGCCACCGGGCCCGGAGTGATGCACGTGGCCTGGGGCGTGGACGGCATCGACGCGGCCTTCAAGAGCCTGCAAGATAGCGGCAACAAGATGAGCGGCGACTCCCCGGCCACCAGTCCCTTCGGCTACAAAACGGCCAACATCGAGACCGGCAGTTCCCACGGCATCCACTTCCAACTGGCCGAGGGAGAGCCCGCGTAAATCCCCTCAACCCCCCTTTACGAAAGGGGGGCTTTATAGGCTCCATGCCATGACCCTTGGATCTGACTACTCATTATGCGAAAGAAAGCTAAGTTCCCCCTTTCGTAAAGGGGGCTAGGGGGATTTTTGGAATACACCACGCTTGGCCGCACCGGACTCTCCGTTTCACGGGTGGGTTTCGGGGGCGGCGGCATCGGACAGGTCTGGGGCGCCACCACCAGGGACGAGGCGGTCCGGGCGGTCCACCGGGCGTTGGACCTGGGGATAAACTTCTTCGACGTTGCCCCGGCCTACGGCGCCGGCAAGGCGGAAGAGGCCCTGGGCCTGGCCCTGGAGGGGCGGACCGAAGACGTGATAATCGCCACCAAGGTCCGATTGGCTGCCGAGGACATGAACGACGTCACCGGAGCTGTCCAGCGCTCCGTGGAAACCAGCCTGCGGCTGCTGAAGCGGGACTCGGTGGACGTGCTCCACGTGCACAACCGGTTCACGGAAAACCGGGGCGACGTCCCCGGTTCGCTCTCCGCCGACGATGTGTCGGGGCCGGTGCTGGACGCCTACCGGGCGGTGCAGCAGGCGGGCAAGACCCGCTTCATCGGCCTGTCAGCCATGGACCACCACGTGCCGACCCTGGACCGGATCATGGACAGCGGCGAGTGGGACACCGTATTGGCCTACTACAACCTGCTCAACTGGACCGCCCAGGAGCCTCCGCCGCCGGGCGTCGACCTTTTCGACAACGGCCAGAACATCCAACTGGCCAAGAAGCACAACATGGGGGTCATCGGCATCCGCTCCCACGCCGCCGGGGCCCTGAGCGGGGCGGTGGACCGGCCCATACCAGCCGGCAACGACCTGCTGCGTCAGGACGTTTACAGCGCCGCATGGTTGGACTTCCTGCTGGACGGGCCGATCCAGACCCTTTCTCAGGCCGCCTTGGTCTTCTGTCTGATGAACCGTGACATCCACACCACCGTCCCCGGCGTGAAGAACCAGGCCGAGGCGGAAGAGATCGCCCGCTGCATCGACCTGGCCCCCATCCCGCCGGCCCACATGACCAGACTCCGAGAGCTTTACGACAAGGGGTTCAGGGGCTAGACCCTGGGCCACACCTGGGTCGCGAAATCTTCCATGCGGCCCAGCATCACGTCCAGGTCTTCGGTCTGCCGCAGGAAGTCCCAGACCATGGAGGTCACGCCCATCTCCTGGTAGCGGCTGATGTCCCCGGCGATCTGCCCTGCGTCGCCCACGAAGGGCAGGCGGTCCGTCCCGGCGGGTTCCTTCTTCAACTCGAACTGGTGGGTCCGGTAGATGATCTCGATCTCCGACGGGTCCCGGCCGAAACGCTGGGCATACTGGGCCAGCCGGTCCAGCCCGGCTTTCAGTTGCTCCGGAGTGCCCATGGGGTAGGTGGGGTTGGAGCCCAGGGGATACCAACCGTCGGCCAGTTCGGCGGTGCGGCGCAGCGCCGGCCGGCTCTCCCCACCAACCCAGATGGGGGGATGGGGCTTCTGCACCGGCTTGGGCAGGAAGCTGATGTCGCCGAAGCTGATGTACTTGCCCTCGAAGCTGGGATTGTCCTCGGTCCACAGGACCTTGAAGGCCCGGATGTACTCGTCGGTCACCGCCCCCCGCTCCTCGAAGGGGGGCAGGCCCAGCGCCTCAAACTCCTCCCGCATCCAGCCGACGCCGACCCCGACCACCAACCGGCCTCCGGAGAGCACGTCCAAAGTCGCCAGGGACTTGGCGGCGATCAGCGGGTTGCGGTGGGGGACGATCAGGACGCTGGTCACCAGGCGGATCTTGCTGGTCTGGCCGGCGATGTACGACAGCAGGGTGATCTGTTCCATGGACTCGCCCGACGGAGAACCGGGGAACTCTCCGCCCTCGGTGTAAGGGTAGACCGAGGCGATGTTGCGGGGCACCAGGATATGGTCGCCGGTCAGCAGGGCGTCAAAGCCCAGTTCCTCACCCTTTCTGGCGATGACGCCCAGTCTCTCGGGAGCCGCCAGCGGCCCTCTGCCCGGTAATGTGAACCCGTATTTCATGATCTAGACTCCAGTGTTATGTAAAGTTGGTCATCCGGTCTGAGCGGTTTGGCGGGCTGTTTCCAGCCGCTTCCGGCTAAGTTCCGTCCTGGGGTGGCCGAACCCCAGCACCCGCACCCGGTCTTCGATTATCTCCCGGTGCAGGGTCACGGCATCGTTGTACCGGCCCAGGGCGGCATAGGTGTTGGCCAGGCTGCTCCGGCTGCGCAGGGTGTCCGGGTGGTCGCGGCCCAGCACCTGGGTTCGCTTGGCCAGTATCTCCTGGAACCTGGGCTCGGCGTCTTGGTACCGGCCCGCCGCGAAGTAGGTATTGGCCAGGCGGCTCAGGCTCCTCAGGGTCTGGGGGTGGTCCGGCCCCAGCTTTTGTTCGTGGACGCGGATGTTCTCGGCGTAGAGGGCAACGCACTCGTCATATCGGTGAATCGCCCGCAGGGACCGGGCCAGGCCGCTCCGCGAATTGATGGTCTGGAAGTGTTTTTCCCCCTGGTATTCCAACCTCGCCGCCAAGACCTCCCGCAACCGATCCGGCATCAGCCGGCTTGCCAACCTGGAGCGTTTCGAGCTGGAGAAACTCGGTCGTGACCTTGCCGGGATCCTGGCGGAGAGCTCAGTACTGGTCGTGGATTCATCGGCCGGCATTTCGGGCCAGACGCTGCGTTTCTTGAGCTGCACCGACCTCGTCGTCTTGGTCGTGACACCGGAACTGACTTCCCTCACCGATGCCTACGCTTTGCTGAAGTGCATGGTGACCCGGCAGGAATCCGCGCAGGTACTCGTTCTCGTCAACCGTGTGGGCACGGAACGTCTCGGGCGGGAGGCCTTCGACAGAATTGCACAGGTTTCGCGCCGTTTTCTCGCCTACCCGCTTCGTTACCTTGGATCGATACCAGAGGATCGTGCCGTGCAGACTTCGTTGGCGGCCAAAATTCCGCTAGTCATCCGTGCCCCCGGTTCGCCGGCTGCGCGCGCCTTGCGCTCTTGTGCCAAGGAACTGGTCGGGCTCCTCGTTCGATTCAGTCACGAGGAGGGTCGGCAGGGCTTTCGCCTTGCGCTTCTCGCGTCACTGTAATTCCTTGGACCCGAGTCCTGGGAACTGAGTTGCATGCGAGGATGTCTTGGAGAAGAGAGTTCGCAAGCCAGGGTCAGCGCCGCGCGGCGCTGCGATCGCCATGCAAGACAAGGCCATCTGTGTGCTCCTGTGCTTCCTCGTCTGCCGTCTCTTCTACCACGAGATGCTACGAGATCTGCCGCCAAGTCCGCGGTATGCCGCTCGAGTCGAGCCCACCCTCCTGGACCCCAGGCGTGCAAGTTGGCAGGAACTCGCGCTCTTGCCCGGGATCGGCGAAGCCCTGGCGAGGCGATTGGTGCTTGCCATGGAAAACAGACGCGGAGCCGGAGCTCTCACTGAGGCCGAACTCTTGAAGGTGAAGGGATTGGGACCGGTACGTCTTCAGAAGATCTTGCCGCATCTATCGGGTCTGAGAGCTGCAGCGCTCCCTGCCTTGCCCGGGTTGCGGCGAAGGACTGGATCCGTAGAGCAGTCCAGGGAATGATGCGGGCTAACCCGCATTATTCATGAGATCGTTTCGAGCAAGACAGAGAAGGGCTTTGCCCTTCTCTGTCTTGCGGTCTGACGCAGAGATTTCGTTATCAGGATGGCCGAACGAGACGTCAGCGATGCTGGAGTATCGTTGAT